>JAOUKJ010000707.1 GCA_029882675.1 Cyclobacteriaceae bacterium | reverse complement strand
AGCTGTTGTTTGTTCTTTTCAGTCGCTATTCCTGGAACCTGGATGACACCGTGGGGGGTAAAGATGATGAGATCAATCCCGACGTGCTGGGCTACATCTTTGAGAAGTATATCAACCAGAAAGCGTTTGGGGCTTACTACACCCGGCCCGAAATCACCGAATACCTGTGTGAGCAAACCATCCATAAACTGATTTTGGATAAATTGGCCGAAGTCAGCCAACCCGTGCCCGGCTTGCCTGCACCGCCCCAGTTTGAGACCATCGGCGACATCTACACCAAGCTGGATGCGCCGCGAGCCAGCCATCTGATCCATCACATCCTGCCCAACTTGAGCCTGCTAGACCCCGCCTGCGGCTCCGGCGCCTTTCTGGTTGCGGCTCTGAAAACCCTAGTCAACATCTACCAGGGCATCATCGGTCGGATTACGTTTTTGAAGGATAATGCTCTCAAACAATGGTTGGAGCAGCAGCAACAGCAGCACCCCAGCCTCGATTATTTCATCAAGAAAACGGTCATTACCAACAACTTGTACGGGGTGGACATCATGGCCGAGGCGGTGGAAATTGCCCGGCTACGTCTATTTCTGGCTCTAGTTGCCTCCGCTGAAAACGTGGCCGACCTGGAGCCGTTGCCCAACATTGACTTCAATATCCTGCCCGGCAACTCGCTGATTGGCTTGCTGCGGGTAGATGAGAAACGCTTTAGCCACTATACGGATAAAAGCAAAGGCAGTAGGATCATCCAGCCCGATCAGGCAACCCAACTCGGTCTCTTTAGCGCCGGCCGGGCCGTCACTTACCGTGAGATTGTGTCCGAAAAGAACCGCCTAGTGGCTCAGTACAAAGACGCCTCCAGCTATAGTGACGATTTGCAAGTCCTGCGGGATCACATCAGTGCCCACCGCCAAACAGCTAACGCCACCCTCAACCAAATTTTGCTGGATGAGTTTAGCGAACTGAAGATTATGTTTGAACAGGCCACCTGGGATGTCAAAAAGAATAAGCCCGGCAAAGCCAAAAAACGTCCTCTGACTCTAGCCGATATTGAGGGCCTTGACCCCTTCCATTGGGGTTATGAATTCGATGAGGTGATGAATGAGCGGGGCGGCTTTGATGCGATTATTACTAATCCGCCTTGGGAAGCACTCAGACCACAAGCAAAGGAATTTTTTACTGATTACTCTAATGTAGTCAGTAAGAAAAAAATGAGTATTGAAGCTTTTAAAGAGAAACAAAAAGAATTATTAAATGATACAGAGATTCGTGAGGCTTGGCTAGATTTCTTGAGCCGTTTTGCATACCAGAGTCACTATTATCGTATCGCTCCTCAATATAGTCATCAGTGGGCAGTGGTTAACGGACGAAAAACTGGTAGTGATATAAACCTTTACAAACTATTTACAGGCCGATCCTTCGATCTATTAAGAAATGGAGGCCAATGTGGGATTGTAATACCAACCGGTATTTGTATCGATCTAGGTGCAACAGGTTTACGAAAAATGCTCTTTAATCATACGAGAATCAACGGTATCTTTGGTATGGAAAACCGCAGACTCGTTTTTGAAGGTGTACATCGTAGTATCAAGATTGCCATTCTAAGCTTCACCAAAGGAGAGCAGTCAGAAGCATTTCCTGCAACCTTCATGAGAGATGATGTGAATGAATTGAGTTATTTTCCAAACGAGAATGCTTTGTCATTGAACGTAGATCTCATCGAGAAGATGTCTCCTGATACATTATCTATAATGGAATTTAAAGGGAATGTAGACGTTCAAATCCTAAAAAAATTAGTGGCTTTCCCTTTATTAGGTCAGGATATTGAGAATACTTGGAAACTCTCACTCACGCGGGAATTTGATATGACTAATGATAGTGATTTGTTCGAGACCGAGGTTGATTCAGGGTTTTTAGCCTTGTATGAAGGAAAAATGATTCATCAATTTGATCATCAATTTCGGCCTCCGCGTTATTGGGTGCCCGAACAGAAAGGCAGAAAAGGTCTATTACGCCGAACTTTGGATGAGAATCAGAAGCTCGATTATCAAAATTATAGAATTGGTTTCAGATCTGCTGGTGAAAATACTAATATCAGAAACTTCATTGCGACAATCATCCCAAAAAACGCATTTTGCGGAAATTCCATTATTTCGTCCCAGGAGATTAATAATGACTGGAAGTTATTGCTCTACCTAAGTGCAATATTCAATAGTTTTG
>JAOUKJ010000706.1 GCA_029882675.1 Cyclobacteriaceae bacterium | reverse complement strand
ATTTTCCAATGCCTACACACCCAACGCCAAATGTGCCCCTTCCCGCTCAGCCATCCTTACCGGAAGAAACTCCTGGCAATTGGACGAAGCGGCCAATCATTGGCCCGTATTTCCCGAAAAATTCGGCACCTTCCCTGAAGTACTCGCCAGAAATGGTTATCAGGTTGGCTATACCGGAAAGGGCTGGGCACCGGGAAGGGCTTTTGACAGCCTGGGCAATACACGAAACCTCATTGGCAAAAACTATAGTTCGATTATCACAGAACCACCAACAACTGCCATTTCCGGGATCGATTATGCGGCCAATTTCAAGCAATTTATAGATGATAATAAAAAAGAAGCACCCTGGTTTTTTTGGTATGGCGGTTTAGAACCACACCGTGCCTATGAATTTGAATCAGGATTGAAAGCAGGTAAAGAGCTGGCCTCCATAACCAATATGCCACCATTCTGGCCTGACACTTCCATTGTGCGAACAGATTTGCTGGACTATGCGCTGGAAGTAGAATATTTCGATGCACACCTGGGCAAAATGATCAATCTGCTTGAAAGTACCGGGCAGCTGGAGAATACCCTGATTATTGTCACTTCGGATAACGGGATGCCATTTCCGCGCATCAAAGGTCAGGAGTATGAATTATCCAATCATCTCCCGCTGGCCGTCATGTGGCCAAAGGGTATTAAAAATCCAGGAAGGCTGATTTCAGATTACATCAGTTTTATAGATTTCGCCCCCAGCTTTTTGGAACTGGCAGGAATAAGCAAGCCTGTAAATGGTATGCAATCCATCACCGGGAAAAGTTTTACTGATATCTTCAACGTAGAAAATGAAGGTCAGGTGGATGAGGCCAGAAACTATGTATTAATTGGAAAGGAACGGCATGATATCGGCCGGCCAAACGATGAGGGATATCCCATCCGGGGTATAATAAAAGACGGTTTTCTCTTTCTTCAAAACTTCAAAACAGACCGGTGGCCTGCTGGTAATCCTGAAACAGGATACCTCAACACAGACGGAAGCCCCACTAAGTCCTTAATTCTGGAATTAAACAGGCAAAAAGCAGACGATGAAAATTATTGGGCGTTAAACTTCGGAAAAAGACCTGAAAGGGAGTTTTATGACGTACGCAAAGACCCATTTTGTCTTAATAACCTGGCTCATGATCCCGAGTATAGCGGATATCTGAAAGAGTTATCCGGCATGATGAAAACAATGCTGACCGAACAAAAAGATCCCAGGGTGTTGGGCCAGGGTGACGTTTTTGACCAATACAGCTATGCGGATGAAAAAACCAAAGATTTCTATTCCAGGTATATGGCAGGTGAAAAAATGAAAGCCGGGTGGGTTAATCCGGAAGATTTTGAAGAAGATACCATTGTAGTAACTAATCCGGAAAAATAATCAATTCGCCCGTCATTTTCCACCCCCCATCGAATATTAAGTGCCTTTTGACTTACTATTACGTCATATATCGTATAGATAGATAAATGATAAAAGAAATGGGGAAAAATAACGTTTTATACCCACACGAAAGGTAATTATTTTCATGGAACGGCATTTGAGTAACATAAACACATGCCCTCAGATAAAAATATACACCTTTAAATTTTTCATTTAAAGTAAGTATTGTGGAAGAGAGCGCATATATAGAATTGGTTGAAAAGGAGTTCAGGCATTTTATCGACAGGCATTTTGAAGCCCCGGAAAGTTGTTTAAATATGCACCAGTTGAAATTTTATTTGAGTGAAATAGACTACCATATTGAACGTTATAAACAGAAATATAATTATGTGCCAGGCTTGGCTTATAACTTACGTGACCAATATGAAAAGGAACAAGATCGAATGAAAACGCGAAATACAAGAGTAGATATACTTATAAACGAATCAGTGAAGTAACTCATAAAGAAACTTAAGAGTACCGCTTTTTTTGACTCATGCCCCGTTCTGCTTATGCGGAGCGGGGCTGTTTTTTGTGACACAAATAAATCTTATGCCTTGCACAAAATAATTTAAGAAAACGTACTGATTCACATTCATTTAAACCAATGCCTCGACTAAAAATTTCAGGCTAAATCCTTCTCCTGCTAATGAGAAAAATACTCATTAATAGCATGATCAATATCGACAGCGCAATAAGTGTAAACTTAGCGAAGGCACAGTAATACGCTATCTCCGGCCATATCGCCCCTTCACTTTTGTTGAGCATAAAAAG
>JAOUKJ010000143.1 GCA_029882675.1 Cyclobacteriaceae bacterium | reverse complement strand
AGGGGGCTGGCATATTATACCGGAATGATTTTTGAGGTAAAGATCAATAATGTGAGTATAGGAAGTGTTTCGGGGGGAGGCCGTTATGACAACCTTACCGGAATCTTCGGTGTGGAAGGTGTTCCCGGCACCGGATTTTCTTTTGGGGTAGATCGTTTGTACGATGCCATGGATGAACTGAATCTTTTCCCTGAAGAGGCCCTCACTTCATCAAAAGTATTAATTGCCCATTTTGATGACGAAGCCATGATATACGGGTATGGTATCCTTTCCCGTTTAAGAGAAAATGATATTGCTTCTGAAGTATATCCTGATCGGCACAAAATCAAAAAGCAACTGACCTATGCTAATAAAAAGGGTACCCCTTATGTGGTGATTGTAGGAAGTGATGAAATGAACTCCGGACAGCTTACGGTAAAAAATATGGTTTCAGGTGATGAAGAGAAGTTAACAGTAGATGAACTGATAAAACATATTGCCTAGTACGATGAATAAATATCAGATCAATGACTCACTGACCGTTGAAGATATCATTAAGCTGATAAATTCTTCATCGCAATTGACATGGTCTGATGAATCAAGGGAGCGGGTGGTCAATTGCAGGAGTTATCTTGATCACAAAATGGCCATTTCCGATCAACCTGTTTATGGAATAAACACTGGATTCGGATCATTATATAATAAATTTATCCCTAAAAAAGATTTGAGGAAGCTTCAGGAAAACCTGATAATGTCACATGCTTGTGGCACGGGAAAGCCGATTCCTGAAGAAATCGTCAGGTTGATTCTTATTTTAAAAATCCAGTCGCTTTCCTATGGATATTCCGGCGTGCAATTAGAAGTAGTTGACAGGCTTATGGATTTCTATAATCTGGGTATTCATCCGCTGGTCTTTGAGCAGGGATCATTGGGTGCTTCTGGTGATTTGGCGCCCCTTGCCCACCTCTCACTACCATTGATTGGAATGGGAGAGGTGTCTTACCACGGCAAAATTGTCAGAAGCGATGAACTCCTCAAAAAATTAAACTGGGAACCCATATTGTTAAGACCAAAGGACGGGCTCGCACTGCTCAATGGCACCCAGTTTATGAGTGCCTATGGTGTATGGGCTGTGATCCAAAGCAAACGTTTGATGAAATTTGCCAATATCATTGGGGCGCTCTCCCTCGATGCCTTTGACGGTCGGATTGATCCCTTTAAAGATGAAGTACACCGCATCAGGCCACACCGGGGGCAAATAGCTGTTGCTAATGTTATCAGAACGCTTTTACAGGGAAGTGAATTGATTATACAGCAAAAAGAGCATATTCAGGATCCGTATTCGTTTCGTTGTATCCCACAGGTTCATGGCGCCACAGCTGATACCATCGACTATTTTTCCGGCATTATACACACTGAGATAAATAGTGTTACTGACAACCCCAACATCTTCATTGAGGGTGATAGTATTATATCAGCGGGCAATTTTCATGGACAGCCCCTGGCACTGGGTTTTGATTTTCTGGGGATAGCTATTGCCGAGCTGGGTAATATTTCAGAACGTCGCACCTTTCAATTGATCTCCGGGCAGCGCAATTTGCCGCATTACCTGGTGGCCAATCCCGGCATCAATTCAGGGCTGATGATTCCCCAATATACTGCCGCCAGCATTGTCAGTCAGAACAAACAATTATGCACTCCGGCATCTGTGGATTCTATCCCATCGTCCAATGGGCAGGAAGACCATGTAAGTATGGGAGCCAATGCGGCCACCAAAACATTTAAAATCATTAATAATGTATATACGGTGCTGGCTATTGAATTGCTCACTGCCGTTCAGGCCCTGAATTTCAGGCGGCCTTTGAATACCAGCCCTCAACTGGAAGATTTGGTGAGCAATTTCAGTAAAGTGGTTACGTTTATAGATCATGATCGTATACTACATGAAGACATCGTGTCAGCAGTGGCCTTCCTGAAAACCAGCGAGATTGAGTAATGAGTAAATTGTACAGTCATATAGCCGGATTAATACTCCTTTTTATTGCCGGGATAGTAAATGGGCAGTATATCAGCAATGATGGAAATTTCGAAGTTGATTTCATTAAAGGATGCGCCCCGTTTACCATCAACTTGACAAGTAAAATGCCCGATAAATGTCCCTGTGATATACGCTGGGGTGATGGCACGCAGGGACAAAATGTTTACCAACACACCTACACTGCTGCGGGTTCATATCGACTCGAAGTTGATCACCAGGGTTTTCGTGGTGATTTTATCGATATCGTCGTGGTAGACAACATCAAACCTGATTTCGATATTAACACTTGCTCTTCCAATGAAGTGACACTTCAAATCAACGATGCCAGCTTTGACCAATATCAGATAGACTATAACAACGATGGTATAAATGAATTTGTGATTAACCGGGGTAATCCGGTTCCCGTTAATCAATACGTTGCTTCCGGAGCCTATCAGATCAGTGTTTCAGGCCTTAACCTGAATGCCGCAGATAATTGTGCTTCCAATGTTAAGCAGGTAAATGCATTGCCTGCCCTGCCTACGGCTACGATTACAAGTATTTCCATTACGGACAAAAACTCACTTGAAATCAATTATCAGCCCCAGCCCAACATAGCTCACCGGCTTGAGATTTCTCCCGGCGGGACATCTTCATTTCAATTGCTGGCCTGGCTGGATGAATCATTAAACACCTATAGTTTTTCCAGCAGCAGCATTGATCTTGAAAAAAATTATTATTGTTTCCGCATAGGATCTTATGATGCCTGTAATAATACCTCGGTATACTCCGGTATTGTATGCAGTATCGATCTCAGCATGGTCAATGCTGATGGGCTAAATCAACTAAATTGGAACGCTTCTCCCGGGGCTACCAACTATTCGGTGTGTAAAAACGGCACTTGCGATGTGACCACCGTCCAACCCAGCCACACCGATATTGATATCATTTGCGAAACAACTTATTGTTATACAGTAAGTGCTAATTTTCCCAATGGAGCCACCAGTAGCTCAATGGAATATTGTGGTTTGGCTTTTTCTACGCAAAAACCCCCGGTAATAGAAGATATATCTATCAGGGTGTCAGGCAGCCAGATAGAGGTAAATTGGTTCCCGCCTGCAGGATTTACTCCCACAGGTTATGATCTGCGCCATAAGTATGAGACAGAAAGTCCATACTTGTTTCCAACCATCACTGAAACCACCTTTATTGATCTAGATATTTCACCCTCTTCCGGTCAATATTGCTACACGTTGGACTACAGTGACATTTGTGGAAACAGGTCTGGTGTAGGCCCTGAGGTCTGTGCTGTTTTTCTTACGGGGAGCCTTCAGGCAGATAATAGTGTCAGTTTGAGCTGGACACCTTATGCTGGTTATATGAGTGGTGTTCAGGAATACCGGATTGAAAAGTATGATCAGGCTGGGGGGCTTCAGGATACCTTTACCACTACCTCTACACAATTCCTTGATGACAAAGATGTGCTGGCCATGCAAGTGGTGCAATATAAAATTTACGCCATTCCTGTGGACGGTGTACTCCCTGCATCTTCATCTAATCTGGTAACAATCATAAGGCAAAGTGATGTAATACATCCGGATGCGTTCACCCCCAACGGTGACGGTTTAAATGACGATCTTTTCTTTTACGGCCGTTATATAAAAACCTTTAAAGTGAAAATTTATAATCGTTGGGGTGAGCTCGTTTTTTCAACTGACCGAATTGATGAGGGGTGGGACGGTACTTATTTGGGGAGGCCAATGCCGACAGGTGGCTATGCTTTTAAAGCTGAAGTGACAGACCAGGCTAATCAAAATATTTCTATTCAGGGTATGGTAGGATTAATTCTCAACTAATTCATTGATATTTATTGTTTATACTTTGTAAATTAATCCCATTAAGGCCAAATTGCCAACCAGTTAAAAATTGAATTGTATGTTTGACATGATGAAAATGATGGGCAAGGTGAAGGAGCTTCAGGATAAAATGAAGGAAGCCCAGGAGAAGCTGACCAGTATCACTACTTCATCCGAATCCGGGGGAGGGCTTGTAAAAGCTACTGTGAATGGTAAAAAACAAGTTATAGGTTTGGAGATCGATGACAGTCTTTTAAATAAAGACGACAAGGAAATGTTGCGTGACCTGATCATTGCAGCAACAAATAAAGCCATCGAGGAAGTAGAGGTAATGGCAAAAGAAGAAATAAAAAAATCAACGGAAGGGGTTATCCCAAATATACCGGGTTTTGATCTGGGTGGTATGTTATAATGGTTACTGCCGCGATAATAATTTTAAATTATAACGGGAGGAGACACCTTGAGCAGTTTCTGCCGGGAGTGGTTCAACACAGCCAGGGGTATGAGGTTATCGTGGCCGATAATTGCTCTACTGATGATAGTATTGATTACCTGAAAACAAACTTTCCTGATTTACGAATAATTCGACTCCATGAAAACGGGGGTTACAGTAAGGGTTACAATCAGGCACTGAAAGAGGTTGATGCGATGTATTATGTGCTTTTAAACTCTGATGTTGAAGTTACAGAAAACTGGATAGATCCTGTTCTTCAGTTGATGGAGAAGGATGAGGAGGTGGCTGCAGTACAACCTAAAATTTTGTCATATTCTCAAAAAACACATTTTGAATATGCCGGAGCGGCAGGTGGGTTTATTGATAAACTGGGCTATCCTTTTTGCAGGGGTCGAATATTTCAACATTTGGAAGAAGATCAAGGGCAATATGACGACAATTGTCAAATTTTCTGGGCTACAGGAGCCTGCTTATTTGTGCGGTCGGAGATTTTTCATAGCACAGGAGGTCTTGATGAAGATTTTTTTGCGCATATGGAGGAAATAGATCTGTGCTGGAGGATAAATAACGCAGGAAAAAAGGTGATGTATTGCGGACAAAGCGCCGTTTATCATGTAGGTGGCGGAACCCTTTCAAAAAGTAATCCGCGAAAAACTTTTCTGAATTTCAAAAACGGACTGGCTATGCTGGTGAAAAATCTACCGTTAAAGCACTTATTTATTTACCTGTTATTCCGGGTGTTTCTGGACTGGGTGGCCTGTCTGAAGTTTTTTATTTTTGACAGCCCCCGGGATGGAGTGGCAATACTTAAGGCACATTGGCAGTTTTTTTTCCAGTTCTCTCTTTACTATAAAAAGAGAAAATCCATTCCTGTTAAGCCCATCCATCACCACATTGTGTATAAAAAACTCATTGTTTTTGATCATTTTGTTCAGCGAAAAACAAAATTCAGTGAGTTGGAGATGTAGTTATTCAGGCTATTTCCACAAAATAACGCACTACTGGGAAAATATTAATAATACCACACGGGATAACGCCTCCGCAGATGTTGCCGAAGGTTCATAACAAAGGCAAGCATCAGGTAAATTATTACCGGAGAACCAACTGTAAGGAAAGACGTGTAGATAAAAAACAACCGGATACTGGAGGTGGCGATACCAAGTTTTTCACCTAGTTTTGTACAGACACCAAAGGCATAACCTTCAAAAAAACATTGTATCCTTTTCATTATTTTAATTAATTATCGGTGAACAGACGCTGTAAACCATTACAAAGTTAAAGCATAGCGATAATATCAGGTAACTTTTTAAGTATTTTTTTCCACAATAATTGCATTCTTAGTCTTAGAACAATAGCTTTGCGTACTCAATTAATGAATTAAATCTGAAAAGCACAATGAAAAAACTACTTTACGCTTTTTTAATCCTAGGTGTCTTTGCCATTTCTGGGTGTAACTCACTCAAGAAAATGGCTAAGTTGGCTGACCAACAGGATTTACAGGTGAACCCTAACCCTTTAGAAGTTCACGCGGACACAGTCACATTTGATATGGCCGCAAACCTTCCTGTGAAAATGTTGCAAAAAGGAATGGTATATAATTTAAATACATTCTACAAGTATGGAACCAATGAAACGCAGCTTGAATCTATTGAATTCAAGGCGGATGATTATCCTAACAGCAGCACACAACAACCCCGTCAATCCAAAAGTTACTCATTTCCTTATGCTCCGGCAATGGAAAGTGGTAATCTGGAAGTGCAGGGTGTTGCATCAGATCCTACAGGAAGCAAAGAGCCCGTTGAAACTGCTCGTCTTCCGGTGGCCCCTGGTATTATCACTACTTCAAAATTAGCACAGCCCGCATATTATGCTACCTATGCTGATCATGGTTACAACAACCAGGAAGAGCTTGTCCCTACCAAGATCAATATTTATTTTGATCAGGGGAGATCAGCCTTGAAAAGAAGTGAATTAAGAAGTGACAGAGGTACGCAATTTACAGCCTTCATCGCTGAAAAGAATGTTACTCGTACAGTGACAATTACCGGTACTCACTCTCCTGAAGGACCAGAGCGAATTAACTCAAGCCTATCTGAAGATCGTGCCAAAGCAATCGAAAAATGGTATAGAAGTCAAATGGACAGGTATGATTATAAAGGTCTGGCCGATTCCATCAATTTTGTGCTTAAGCCTATCGTAGAAGACTGGAATGAGTTTAAAACGGCTTTATCGGCTTATGAAGGTATTTCTTCTGAAGATAAATCACAATACCTGAATATCGTTAATGGTAGCGGTTCATTTGAAGAAAAGGAAAAGCAAATCTCAAAACTTCCCGGATACAAGAAAATATTTGATGAAATTTATCCTGAGTTAAGATCAGCGAAAACTTCGATCCTTACTGTTATGGAGAAGAAAACTGATGCTCAGATATCAGTTCTTGCCAAGCAAATTACCCAGGGTCAGGTTTCTGCGGATACATTATCTGAAAAGGAATTAATGTATGCCGCTACGCTTACACCTTCACTGGATGAAAAAGCAGCCATTTATGAAGCAGCCACTAAGAAGAGTGGAAGCTGGAATGCACACAACAACCTTGGCGCTGTTTATATCGCACAGGCTATTGAGAATGCGTCACAAATGAGCGCCCTGGCTGGAAAGGCAGAAGCGCAGTTGAACATAGCTGCTAACAAAAACAATACGGCAGAAGTAAGTGCAAACCTCGGTTCTGTTTATTTGATGCAAGGTAATTACGCAAAAGCATATGCCGCATTGCTCAACGCCTCAGGTTTGTCTTCTGAGGATGCGCAGGGTGTAAATGGTGTGAAAGGTGCTACTGAGATTATGATGGCAAAATATGGTGATGCTATTAGTTCTGAGTCCTCAGCAAGTGAAAGCGCAGTAAACTTGTTTAACAAGGGACTTGCTCAGTTGCTCAATAAAGACAACCAGAATGCAATCAGTTCTTTTGAAGAAGCTACTGCTCAGGATGAAAGTTTTGCGCTGGCACACTACGGTGCTGCTATCGCAGAAGCAAGATCCAACAACTTGCAGGGCGTTATTGACAACCTGAAAAATGCAATTAGTAATGATCCTGAATTGAAAGCCAAAGCGCTTAACGATCTGGAGTTTAGAAATTATGCAGCGAACGAACTATTTGTTAATGTTCTTAAGTAAGTCGTAAAAACATACAATTTGAAAACCCCGCCTTGGCGGGGTTTTTTTTTATTACATTCGTTTTGCCGTTCGATGTCCTGATTGTATTTTTACGGCCTAATTTAAAATAACCAGTCTTAATGAGAACGATCCAGTTTAGGGAAGCCCTGAGAGAGGCCATGTCAGAAGAAATGAGACGCGACAAAAGCGTTTACCTTATGGGTGAAGAAGTGGCGGAATACAACGGTGCATATAAAGTAAGTCAGGGCATGCTGGAAGAGTTCGGGCCCGATCGGATAATAGATACGCCAATTGCGGAATTGGGTTTTACCGGCTTGGGTATTGGTTCTGCAATGAATGGTTTAAGACCCATCATTGAATTCATGACTTTCAACTTTTCTTTGGTGGCCATAGACCAAATTATTAACAGTGCTGCTAAAATGTTGTACATGTCAGGTGGTCAGTATAATGTGCCTATTGTATTTAGAGGAGCAACAGGAAATGCAGGGATGCTCTCTGCTCAACATTCGCAAAATTTTGAAAACTGGTATGCCAATACACCCGGACTCAAGGTGCTTATTCCTTCCAATCCATATGATGCCAAAGGTTTGTTAAAATCCGCTATCCGCGATGATGATCCGGTTATTTTTATGGAATCTGAAGTTATGTATGGCGAGAAAGGTGAAGTGCCGGAAGAGGAATACCTTATTCCTATTGGTGTGGCTGATGTAAAAAGGGAAGGAAAGGATGTCACCATCGTATCTTTTGGGAAAATTATCAAAGTAGCACTGGAAGCAGCCCGTGAATTAGAAAAAGAAGGTATATCTGCTGAGGTTATCGATTTGCGTACAGTGCGCCCCATTGATTATGCGGCAATCGTTAATTCGGTGAAGAAAACCAATCGTCTGGTGATTGTAGAAGAAGCCTGGCCTTTGGCAGCTATTTCATCTGAAATCACGTACCATGTTCAAAAAAATGCCTTCGATTATCTTGATGCGCCAATTCAGCGTGTCAATAGCCTGGATGCACCACTTCCTTATGCACCAAACCTGATCGATGTGATTTTGCCAAGTGTGAAACGTACCGTTGAAAGTGTGAAAAGTGTCACCTATCGATAACTAATAAAGTAAAGAAATTAATCAACGGCCGTCATATACGGTCGTTTTTTTTTAGTTTTTGTTACAGCGTTCCCTTATTACTTCATAAACGGTCACGTCGCCCAATTCCCCGGCTTTACTCAAATCTTTACACGCTTCATCAATTCGTCCAAATTCAAGTAACAATAAACCGCGAAGGTGGTAAGCATCTGCGTTCTTTGGATGTAACTGCAACACCTTTGTGCAATCTTTGATGGCTTCTTCATAGGCCATTAACTGCTGTTGTGCTTTTCCCCGCTGGTAATATGCTTCAATAAAGTTATCGTCTATCTCAATGACTTTACTAAAATCATCTACGGCA
>JAOUKJ010000704.1 GCA_029882675.1 Cyclobacteriaceae bacterium | reverse complement strand
CGGCAAGGCCAGACCATCGTTTTTTCATCTCATCCGTTGCTTTAACACCCTCATCATATTTATAGCACAGTTCTTCCCATAGTGATCGGCCTGACTGCATGGTGTGATCCCAGGGCAAATGATGAAACCACAAGAGGTACTTCTCCGGACATGTTTTCAAGCTTGAATATTCCGCTGCTATTTCAGGGGCATATTGGCTAAGGGCATCGCTACCTGTGGATGTTCTGTCAAATCCGATACCCAGCGAATCGGCTTTGTGATAATAGATTGATGTCCAGTCGGGCCGTCCACCACTCACCCAGGGGCCGGGTCCGTAATGGTGTCCCCGCCCCATAATATGATGAAGTCCCAGCGGGGTCATATAGTTTACTGCCGCCTCACGGGATGGAAGCATCATCGCCCGAATGGATTTTACCACACGGGGTACATCGCCGAAAGTTTGTTTTATCCACTCATCAGCAATTTGCCCGGAGCTCAGTTCGTGGTTCCAGGCCAACCGTCCAAAAACGTACCAGTTGGACTGGCCGAAGGGATGGCCAGTCCAGTTGCGATCCGTTCCGATATTAGCCACTCCGGCAATCGCTGTTCTTTCCCGGGGGTAGACCGATCCGTCAACCACCCGGCCTACAGTAGAACCGGAGGACGGAATCCGGGTATCGGCATCCAAACATTCCTTGAACAACGGCCCCAGATAAACAAGTTGAGTTGCCTGACCCAAATATTCTTTCGTGATCTGTAACTCCAGTGCCAGGGATGTTTTGGGCATAGCCCCGAACAGCGGATGAAAAGGTTCGCGGGGCTGGAAGTCTATTGCTCCATTTTTTACCTGTATCATTACGTTGTCCCGAAAAGTACCGTCCAGGGGAACAAACTCGTTATTGGCTTGTTTGGCGCGGTCTTCTTTAATTTCATGGCTATAGACAAAGGCCCTCCACATGACAATACCTCCATGTGGAGCGAGGGCATCAGCCAACATATTGGCGCCATCAGCATGTGAGCGTCCATAATTCTGTGGGCCGGGCTGACCTTCGGAGTTGGCTTTAACTACAAAGCCTCCAAAATCGGGCACTTCGGTGTAAATATCGTTCACAACTTTTTTCCACCAATCCCTCACTTCCTGTACCTGCGGGTCGGCAGTTTCTAGCCCTCCTATTTCTATGGGCGCACTAAACCGGGCTGTGAGATAAACTTTTAAGCCATAAGGCCTGAACAGATCGGCCAGTGCTGCTACCTTTTCGATGTATTGTGGGGTGAGGACAAGGGCATTGGCATTTACACTGGTGAGCACCGTGCCGTTAATTCCAATAGAAGCATTCGCCCGGGCATAATCGATGTATCGGGGGTCAATATATCCAGGTAGCTTATGCCAGTCCCAAATCGAAAAACCCGCATAGCCTCGTTCAATGGTGCGATCCAGGTTGTCCCAATGATTGAGAAGGCGGTGTTTTATTTTTGGAGCCTCTACGACGGGTAGTTCAGCCTTGAGATCAGCAGACTGCAATAATCGCAGGAGATGATAAGTGCCATAGAGCGCGCCTACGGGCTGGTTGGCCGCTACGATCAGGTATTCTTTCTTTTTTATGGAGATGTAGTCAATCACAAAACCTTCCGGGCCTACGGTGGCCAGTTGTTTTTGAATTGAATTTGTCCGAAGGATTTCCAGGGCTTGTGGTGTACCAATCAGCAGACCGGCCTCCGGGGTAAAGTTGCTGGAAAATACCGGTGTTGTACCGAGCATGCCCAGACTGGCCCGCTTCAGTTCATCCTGAATGATGGCCATGGTAGGTGAGTCTCCGCCCATCACAAGGTGCGTTAGCGTTTGCTGTACCACGGCTTGCCGGGCAGGGCCAGACAATGGGGTGTATTTAAGCCATAATTTATAGCCGTCGTCGGCATGGAGGCTATGAATAGTCAGAAAAGAGACCAGGATAACAAAAAATGGATTTAAAATTTTTCTTATGAGTATCATGGTTATTTGTTAAGGGTTGTCAGGCTTATTACTTATATTTCATCTTTAATTAATTCCAGTAAAACTGCTCTATAATATCATTAAAGTGATGGCTGTTGTTATATAAGTAGCTATACCAGTATTTGAAGGTCATGTTGCTCATTTTTTCACCTCCTACTACGTTTCTTCCTCTTTTTTTTTCTTTTCAACAGATCTCTTGCCAAATCAATGGCCAGGCAACAAATGTTGCCCATAGAGTCATCACCCT
>JAOUKJ010000705.1 GCA_029882675.1 Cyclobacteriaceae bacterium | reverse complement strand
GGCTTCACCAACCTGCCTGTCAGGCCTGCCTTCAGGGACTTGCACCCTTTAGAATATCTGACTACCTTTCGGTAGTCTGCCCATGCCGGGCACACACATGCTGTATACGCCATGCGTAGCTCCCGTCACTACGGGACGGTTAAATTCTAGCCTATGTGGCACGATTTTAAAATTCTTGCTAAATTGAAAAAAAAGTCCATTGTCCCGTAGTCACAGGAGCGCACGGACACATACAGTGGACGTTGTAGCACATAAAACTAAATGCGCCAAAACAGTAATATAGAGATATATCAAAGTCCAGATGGACAAACCCAGGTTGAAGTGACATTTGATCAGGACACTGTCTGGCTAAACCAAGAACAGTTAGGTGGTTTATTTCAAAGGGACAGGACAGTTATTGGACGCCACATCAGAAACATTTTTAAGGAAGGAGAATTGGAAGAAGAAGAGGTATTTGCAAATTATGCACATACCACTCCTCATGGTGCTATTAAAGGAAAGACACAAGTAAAGGAAACAAAATTCTACAATTTAGATGTAATCATATCAGTAGGTTATAGAATCAAATCTATACGTGGAACTCAATTTCGGCAATGGGCAAGTAAACGTCTGAAAGACTACTTGATAAGAGGATTTGCTATTAATCAAAAACGCCTTGAACAAACAAACCAGGAAATCCGGGTTTTAAGATCCGGAATTCAAATTTTAAGCAGAACGATCGAAGAAAAGGTGCAGGAAAAGGAGTTAAAATGGTTAACACACTTTGCAAAGGGATTAACATTATTAGATGACTATGACCATGAACGACTGGACTCAAAAGGACTTACTATTAAAGTACCCGTTTACCCGGAAAATGAAAGTGAAACGAACAATAGAACAGCACTAAAAAAGCAACAGCCGTGCAGAAAAGCAAACTGATATTCTTGATATTTGGATTGTTCTTGATAAGTTGTCAAGGTAATAAGGAGAATATAATGAAAGAAAAAAGATATATTCCAGTTAATAAAGACCTTAAATTGTATGTTGAGACTTACGGGGAAAAAGGAAATGAAACTTGTTTATTCATTTCAGGAGCTGGAGCAAATAGTTCTTTTTGGTCAGACCATCTCTGCGACAGTCTAGTAAAAAATGGACTTTTTGTAATTAAATATGACCATCGGGATTTTGGACACTCTTCAAAAATTGATTGGGATCAAAATCCCTATGATTTTATGGAATTAGCAAAAGATGCTTTGACAATTTTGGATTCATTAGACATCAACAAAGCTCATGTGATTGGTCATTCTATGGGTGGATTCATTGTTCAATTATTGGGGATTCATTACAGGAACCGAATATATTCCATGACTTCAATATCGTCTTCAACAAATTCCCCGAAAGTACCCTTACCGCCCGAAAAAACATGGGAAATTTATCTGTCAAGTAATCCTCAAAATAACTTCGAAAAAGATTTAGATGGATTCTTAAGAGTTTGGGAACATCTGAATGGTACGGCTAAATTCGATAAAGAATTGGCAGTTGAATACACTAAAAATCTTTACGAACGACAAGATATTGATGGAGCACTTGGTGCGACTCATGTAAAAGCACAAGAAACTTTAACAGACCGAAGTGAAGAATTAAAGAAAGTAAAGATTCCAACGTTGGTTATACATGGAGAAGAGGATTATGCGGTTGACAAATATGGAGGAATTAATACAGCAGAATCGATAAAAGATGCAGAATTAATTTTAATTCCGAAAATGGGACATATACCCTTCAATCATGAAATCTTAAAAAGATTTGAGAACGAAATAATTCGATTTATAATTAAGAACAAAAAGTGCAGCCGCTAATCGAGACTGCCGTGAGCCATAAGCTCACGGTGCGCCCCTGCCTGCCTTGAGGCCTGCGTGACACATCCGCCATATCGGATCAGGCAGGTCTCACATTTATCTGCCGTAATGAAATGAAGGCAGACCACCCCCGCATCAAGTGTGGGGCAGGCCATGCGTACGGGTCTCATCCGGCCCTTCATGCCGGCCCATTGCTAAAAATGTTCACTGGACATTTTTTTACGTAATGTCCCGGTTCATTGAATTTGAGGTTGCGTTTTCAAATAATAAGACAACATGGATTCATAACCCTTTCTTCTGAGGCGTGTCAGCGTAATGGTAGTACCGAGAATTTGACCCCGAGCCGTAAACGATTTTGTTAGGTATATTAAATTTAGCCGG
>JAOUKJ010000142.1 GCA_029882675.1 Cyclobacteriaceae bacterium | reverse complement strand
AAAATATTATCGACGACAACCGGTCGGAAAACGTATTCGGTTTATTGATGTCGCTCAATATGCTCATTGAAACCAGTGAAGGTTTCGATTTTTCTGCCTCCGATTTTGACGGGTGGGCCAAAGAGGCCGGGTTCAAAACCACTGAAAAAATACCGTTGACCGGCCCCTCTAGCGCTGTCATTGCTTACAAATAATTTCGTGCCGCTAAAAGTATAGCATAAACAATAAACAGGGAGTGCCCTTGGTCTTTTGACTAAGGGCACTCCCTGCTTTTGTGATTTTAAAGAAATTCACGCTATACCTTATCAACTTAAGAATTTATCACCTCCACACGAAACCAGTGTCTCTTTGAGTCAGGTTTTTTCTGTATAGGTTGTGGTTCAGTTATTTTACGGCTCCCGTATACCTCTCTACCTCCCTACCTCCCTACCTCTCTACCTCCCTACTTCTCTACCTCTCTACCCCTCTACCTCATTACTTCCTATAAATTTCCCCCAACCGCCTGTAATTTTCTCCACTATTCGTAACTTTACACCATGAAATACTACAACCACCTGATCGAAACCATAGGCAACACCCCACTGGTGAAACTAAATCATGTGACCCAGGGTATAAAGGGCACCTTGCTTGGTAAAATGGAATACATGAACCCGGGCCATTCGATGAAAGACCGCATAGGCCTGAAGATGATCGAAGATGCCGAGCGCGACGGCCTGCTGAAACCCGGTGGTACGATCATAGAAGGAACCTCCGGTAATACGGGCATGGGACTGGCCCTGGTGGCCAAAGCCAAGGGATATCGCTGTATCTTCACCATGGCCGATAAGCAATCGCAGGAGAAAATAGACGCGCTGAAGGCCCTGGGGGCTGAGGTCATCGTATGCCCTACCAATGTGCCTGCCGAAGATCCCCGTTCCTATTATAGCGTGGCAAAAAAGATGAACGAAGAAATACCCAACTCTTTCTACCCCAACCAGTATGATAACCCGAGCAATGCCCTGGCGCATTATGAATCCACAGGGCCGGAAATATGGCGCGACACGGAAGGGAAAATAACCCATCTGGTTGCCGGTGTGGGTACGGGCGGATCAATATGCGGTACGACAAAATACCTGAAAGAGCAAAGTCCGGATTTGATTACAATAGGCATTGACTCCTATGGGTCTGTTTTTAAGAAATATAAAGAGACGGGTATTTTTGATGAAAAAGAGATTTATCCCTACCTGACAGAAGGCATTGGGGAAGATATCCTGCCTGAAAATGTTGATTTTGACTTAATTGACAAGTTCATCAAAGTGACCGACAAAGACGGGGCCATTATGACACGCCGCCTGGCACGTGAAGAAGGAATGTTTCTGGGATGGTCATGCGGCTCAGCAGTATATGGTGCCCTGGAGTATGCCCGAAATAACCTGAAGGAAGATGATGTCATGGTCATTATTCTGCCCGACCACGGCACACGTTACCTGGGCAAACTCTACAATGACGGCTGGATGAAGAATCACGGCTTCTTTGAAAAACGCGATTTTGCCACCGCCAGGGATATTATTAAAGACCGGAAAAAGCCACTTTCCGTAGTGAAAAATACCGATACCGTAGGGGATGTGGTGAAACTTCTGAGTGAAAGGGGCATAGATCAGGTACCCATTGTGGATGGAGAAAAATTTATTGGCAGCATCACGGTCACCAAAATATTATCGGGAATTATGGAAAACCCTGAAATAAAGGGTGTGTCCATCGCTGAGATCATGGATCCGCCGCTACCTTTCGTCGCATTGGATAACACCCTGGACGTGCTGTCTTCCATGCTCGATCAGTCGCATAAGGCCCTGCTTGTGAGTGATGAAGGACATCAGGTGCATATCATTACACACCATGATGTGCTCAATGCCATGACGAGATAGTTTGTGCTTTTTTATATGGGGGCCATTCGCTGGTTTATATCACCCTGTTTTTTCGGATTAGAAAGCAGCACCGAAAAACAGACGCCCGTAATTTTGGCACGGGAATTGCGTTTGTTGATGTAGGTTGATAATCATGGTAGTTTTTGGTAGGCCGCTTTGTTGGTAGCAAAGCGGCCTTTTTTTATTATTTACGGTAAGTTGTCATTACCTTTGCGGCCATATTGGGAGGTGAGTTGTGGTTTTTAACAAGGTGTTGAATAAAAATGATGTCAATGAATAAAAAAGGAAAAGCCCAAGTGATCGGTTTGTTCGTTGTATTGGGAATGCCTGTTCTGGTTGTTCTGTTTTTATATCTTTTTGGTAAAAACAGGTTTGATGTGCCGGTGTATTACCAAACAGGGATTGAAAGTGATGCAACGGATTGCCCAAAATCGGGGGGGCAACATTTTGTGATCCCACCGGCAGGAGTGTCTTTTCCGGGGCAGCTTACGTTGATGTACAGCGCAGCGGAATTGGATGCTGAGACGAAAAGGCAACTTTTGAGATTGTGCGATAAGTTTGAGGATCGGACAGCTGTTTTTTTATTCCTTTCATCAGGAGTATTTAGCCCACCAGGATGTGTTGAAAATGTGGTTATGCCTGAGAAAGAGCTGAAGGCATTTATTTCGTGTAGCCTTGTGCTTCAACACCCCAATCAATTTGTATTGATTGATGGTCAGGGGCGGATCAGGGGTTATTACGATAGCGGAGAACGAAAAGAAACTGACCGGCTGGTTATGGAAATGGAAATTTTAATACAAAATAATGAGCATGGAGGAAAGTAAAAAGAAAACATACAGGTGGATCATTATTTTGCTTTCAGTAGTTATACCGGTCGCCGTGGCCTTGTTATTTCGGGTGAAGGTAGACGGTTTTGACCTGACTTTTTTACCGGGCATTTATGCGGCAATCAACGGCCTGACGGCTGTGATTTTGATCCTGGCCAGGTTGGCCATAAAAAAGGGAAACAGGGAAAGGCATCAAAAACTGATATACACCTCATTGGTGTTCTCCGCTCTTTTTCTGGTGATGTACGTGGCCTATCACATCACCAGTGAGGCAACGACCTATGGCGGTGAAGGTCCGGTCAGGTACATTTATTTTTTTATATTGATCACGCATATTTTTCTTTCGGTGGCTGTAGTTCCACTGGTACTATTTACCTTGTTGCGGGCTTTAACCGGTGAGTTTGACCGACACAGAAAGCTTGCAAAGATTACTTTCCCGGTTTGGTTGTATGTGGCGGCATCAGGCGTAGTCGTCTATTTAATGATCAGTCCGTATTATACCTGATTATTTCAGGAAAATACGTATTTTTGTGACTTATGAAAAGTGCAGTGAAAAAATCAGTATTGTTGCTGTTGATGATGGCCCTTACTTTTGGAGCCAGCGCACAATGTGCTATGTGTAAGGCTACCCTGGAAAATAATTTGACCGATGGGACACTGGTCATTGGTTCTACCCTGAATATTGGCATACTCTATTTGTTCTTCACGCCCTATCTGGCGCTCGGCGCCTTGGCTTTTTTTTGGTACAGACATAGTAAGGCGAATGCAAGAAGTTAATGTGATGGCAAGTGTCGCCCTTCAGCGATGCCCCCGGTGCAGAAAAGGCAAGATGTTTTGTACACCGGCCTATAATTACCTGGAGTTTCACAAGATGCATGAAAAATGCGCGCATTGTGATTTGAAGTTTGAAGTGGAACCCGGTTTTTTCTGGGGAGCCATGTTTGTGAGCTATGCGATGGTTGTCGCTTTATTCGTGACCGAATTTGTAGCCCTTTCAGTTCTTGGGCTTCTCCGTTCAGGTATGATTTATTATATGGTGCCTGTCACCGTCATAGTACTGTTGCCTTTTATTTTTAGGTATAGCCGGGTTTTGTTTCTCTACTGGTTTGGTGGAATAAAATACCAAAAGCCATAAGCTGAAAATATTTTCTTATTTTAGGGTCTGTGTTCAATACCCCGAAGAAATATTCATTATTTGTCCGGTTGGCGCCTGCGCTGGCTGTTATTTTCATGCTCGCTGCGGTAGTGCTGCATTTAAAGCGCGGTGACCGGAAAATGCAGGAAGATCAGGTTGTGAAGAAGATTGAGGAAAACCTCGGTCAGGCCCTGAGACAAATAGAAGCAGAAGTACGTTGGGTAGAAGAACATATTATTGATACCGTTGATTTTGGCCGACCTAATGCTATTGTTGAAGGTAATATGTATATATTCTATGCCGGCCAGCTTTTGTACTGGTCCAGCCATGAATTTATCCCTGAATTTAAACATGTAGACCCGGAAGCCCCCATTTCTTTTGTGAATACCGAAAATGGGGATTATTTGTACCTTAAAAATAAAGTAGGAGAACTGGTTGTGTTACATGCCATTCCGCTTTATACCCGCTCCAGAATCAGTAATCAATATTTGCAGCCGGGCTTTAACAGGGCCATTTTTCCAATTGCCGAAGGTATATCAATCATGCCGGAAGGTATTTCACCTGTAAACCCGGAACAGGGAAAAGAAGTACTGGTCAGTGGGAAACCTGCATTTAAAATTATCTTTGGGCCACAGCCATTTTTTCTGGAAAAGTACCGTTCCATAGCCGTATTTGTAATCGTGTCCATTGCTGTAGCACTTACCTGGGCCTGGTGGTGGCTGTTAATGGGCCTTAGGGCCAAAAGCGGTAAGTTTGAAAGTAGCTTTCTGCTTTGGGCTTTAGCGCTTGGGGGTACCCGTTTTATGATGCTGCTGTTTGACTTTCCGGGCAATGTATGGGACACCGGGTTGTTTAGCTCCGTTAATTTTGCCTCATCCAGTATCAACCCGTCTTTGGGTGATATGTTGCTCAACACCATCATTGTTCTGCTGTTGGGCCTGTTTGTCTCCAGGTACCTGGCCAAAGGAAACATCACCCGCTGGATGATCGTACATCAGGAAAAATGGCGATGGCTAATTTCCCTGGTATTGTTTGTGTCTTGTTTCTTTCTTTTATCGTTTCCCCATCACGTGGTGCAAACCATATACCACAACTCGCAGATCACCATGGATGTGACAAAAACACTGAGCGTAGGGTATCTTCGCGTGATCAGCCTCTTTATCTATGTGATCAGTGCGTTCAGTATGTTTTTTACCTTCTCGGCACTCTTTCGGTTGTTATACCAGATCAACAAAAAGTCATTCGCCTTGTTCGCCTTGTACCTGGCGTCAGGGGTTTTGACCTTCATCATGCTGCAAGTGATCACCAACCAGCATTTCATGGTAACGGCCTTGTCGGGCACACTGCTGTTCCTGTTTCTGTTCAAATATGCCTATTTTAAGAATATTGACCGGTGGAAGTACACCACTTTCCTGTATATTTTTACCATTGCGGCCCTGGCCAGTATCATCGGGGCTTATGGAATTTATGAATTTGAGATTGAACGTGAACAGGAGAATAAAGAAAAATTTGCCGATAACTTTTTGATAAGAAATGATAACCTTACTGAATTTTATCTCGATGAAGTCAATTCAAAAGTAAAGCGGGATCTTTTTATTACCGGGCGGTTTTCCAATCCATTGTTGTCCAAGGAAGCCATTGCTAAAAAAATCCGGCAGAAATACCTCCACTCCTTCTTTGATAAATATGATGTCGAAATAAGTCTTTTTTCTGCGGGGAATGATGTGCTGTTTGGGGAACCCACACTTGATGAAATCATTGTCCTCGAAGATGAAGAGATGGCCATGCTTTATGCGACCGATTATGAAGGTATATTTTTTATAAACCGCTCGGGAGGAGATGTGGTGAGACGTTATGTTGATAAAATCCCCATCGAAAGAAGGGGATTGCTTTTAGGGTATGTTATGCTTGACCTGAAACTCAAAACAATAATACCCAACGATGTGTATTTTGAGCTGCTGGTGGATAATCGTTTTTTTCAGCCCTTTCTGGGTAGTGATTACAGTTATGCTGTCTTTACCAATACAGAAATCACGTATAGCTCCGGAGATTTTAATTACGGAAAATTGTTTCCCCCGGGCCTGCTGGATGCCGGTAGTGAATTATTTACGGATGAAGTGAACCACGCCGGGTTTACGCATATCGGCATGCGCGATAATGAAGGCCGGATCATCGTAGTGAGTTCTGCCAAATATCCCACTGCCGGACTGATGACCAACTTTAGTTTTCTCTTTCTGATCCAGATTTTTATCCTCCTGCTTATGGGATTGGCCCTTACAGCATACCTCTTTTATCAAAAGAATGACCTGACTTATTCCGCACGGATACAGCTGTTTTTTAATCTTTCGTTTTTCGTGCCACTGCTTATGGTCAGTTTTATTACACTAAATACGGTAAATACTTCGTTCAGGGAAGAGGTGGGCCATGAACACCGGAAAAAAGCAAATACGATCTCCGCAAATATCATTGATTATCTGGAGGAATATCAGGAAAGATCCATTGATGGAGATGCTTTTGATGAATACCTGACACAGGCTGCCCGTTTCAGCGATGCCGATGTGAATATGTTTGATATGAGGGGACATTTAATCAGTAGTAGCAGGCCTTTGATTTATGAAAATAACCTGATATCCGAGTATATCAATCCCAGGGCTTATGCCGCCATTGTCGAAGAGGGTGAGAGCGATTGGGTGGTCGATGAAAAAGTGGGTAAGCTCAAATACAGGTCTAATTATGTGGCCGTAAAATCCTTCCGGTCGGGTGAGGTGAAAGGTATTCTTTCCGTACCTTTTTTTGAATCGGAATTGCACCTGGAAAGACAACAGATTGAGGTCTTCTCCAACATCATCAACATATTCACACTGGTGCTTATTCTGTTTTTTATTATTTCATATTTTGTGTCCAAAGGGCTCACTTTCCCCCTCAGGTTAATCACCCATAAGTTGAAAAGGACAACGTTAACAGGATTTAATGAGCCGGTGAAATGGGATACTGACGATGAAATAGGCCTGATGGTGAGCGAATACAACCGCATGCTGCTGAACCTTGAAGATAGTAAGGCTGAACTGGCTAAATCCCAAAAAGAGTCAGCCTGGCGCGAGATCGCCCAGCAGGTGGCCCATGAAATAAAGAACCCCCTTACCCCCATGAAGCTCACCCTGCAGCATATGGAACGGAAAATTGCGGAGAACAGTGATGACCAAATGCTCAGACCCATTCACGCTATGCTCCACCATGTGGAAACACTCGATGATATTGCCACTT
Organism: Cyclobacteriaceae bacterium; assembly: GCA_029882675.1. GTDB lineage: Bacteria > Bacteroidota > Bacteroidia > Cytophagales > Cyclobacteriaceae > JAOUKJ01. The sequence goes on along the minus strand of JAOUKJ010000142.1, from coordinate 1,794 downwards.
CTTTCAGCTCCTTTGCTAAAATGCCTATTCCTGAAATAGGGCCTTTTGAGCTCGTGGGACTGATCCATAAAACCATGGGATTGTATAAAAACAGGAAAGGAGTGAAAATTCAGTTTTCAACGGCGATTGAAGAGGTAATCGTACAGGGAGACCAGCAATTGATGGGCAGGATTTTTTCCAATATACTCCTCAACGCCATTCAATCGGTAGAGGAGGATGAAGAAATCAATATCTTGATATCACTTACTATTTTCAAAAAGAGAGTATTAATAGAAGTGCGCGATGACGGAAGTGGTATAGATGATTCGATAAAAAACAAAGTGTTTGTTCCCAATTTCACCACCAAAACGACGGGTTCAGGAATAGGCCTGGCCATTGCTAAACACGGTATTGAGCATTCCGGTGGTAAAATATGGTTTGAAACAGCCGTAGGTGCCGGAACCTCCTTCTTTATTGAGCTACCCCTCGGTTGATATGAGGTGTCTTTATGCATCGATATTGTCATTTTTGTTGATGGGTAACCTCATGGCCCAGCAGGGTGAGCAATGTAAATGGTTTACCACTTTTTATCAACCTGTACAACTGGATACCCTGAGTGCACTGCCACATTCCTTTTCACTGAATGTGCCTGCATCCATTGATTATGATATCAATACAGGTATGGTGGTGATCAAACCCGGAGCGGGGGTGGATTCGGTACAACTATGTTATGTACGGATGAATATAAACCTGGCCAAAAAGTACACCCATCGCAGCCTTGACGGGCCTGATAGCCTGGGCGTAAACAGCCAGGTGGCCGTGGGGGAGCCTGTACTCCGGGAACCAGGCCATTATAACCTTTCCAAATCCGGTAGCCTGAGCCGCGGACTCACCCTGGGCAGTACCCATGACCTTTCTGTTAACTCGGTCATGGATTTTCAACTTGAAGGTCAGCTTACGGAAGACCTGGACGTGCGGGCCACCATTACGGATCGCAATATACCTTTTCAGCCGGAGGGAAATTCACAGCACCTTGAAGACTTTGACCGGGTAAATATCACGGTGTTTAACGACAGGTTCTCACTGGGTGCCGGGGATATAGATCTGGTGAATGACAGTAGTTATTTTATGCGTTACCATAAGGTGATAAAAGGCGTGGAGCTGGGTGTTGAGGGCGAGAACTACCGCGTCCGGTCGAGCATGTCGGCCAACAGGGGTACAACCCATGCGGTAAACCTCGAAGTCGCGGAAGGTATTCAGGGGCCTTATCAGATCAGAGGCCCTGAAAGTGGCCCCTATGTGCTCATCCTGCCCAGTACCGAACGTGTTTACCTGGAAGGGCGACTCCTGCAACGGGGTATCGACAATGACTATGTTATTGATTATAATATGGGGGAAATTACATTTACCCATAAAATTCTGATCACCGCTTATTCCCGGGTGCGGATTGAATATGAATTTGAAAACCGGGATTATAACCGCACATTAAAAACGGCTTCATTCAGGCAGGACCTGGGCAGGCTTACCTGGTTTACGGCTGTTTATGATGAAAAAGAAAAGCCGGTGTTGCAGGAGCATGATGGGGATCGTTCCCTGGACCTGCTTTATGGTGCCGGCGATAATCCGGTGAATGTGGAACGAAACCTCAATGGGCAAATCTCCGGATTGGTTTCCTATATCAGAAAAGATACCTTGTGCACAGACGGGACAACGCAGGCCATATATGTATACAGTCCGGGAGAAGGGGCCGGTCAGCTGCAGTTACAGTTTACCGAGACCACCAATGGAGATTATGTGAGAGACAATAGCCACATC
>JAOUKJ010000703.1 GCA_029882675.1 Cyclobacteriaceae bacterium | reverse complement strand
TGAAAAACTAAAGCTAATGCGGTTGGGCACTATGGCCCAGCTGCACCGTCAACACACTACTGACAACCAGTTTAATGACTTGACACCAGATGAATATCTGGCCTTGTTGGTTGACCATGAATATGAGGAAAGACAAAACAAAAAAATCAACCGGTTGATCAACCAGGCCAAGTTCAAACAGCAGGCCACCTTGAGCAATATTGACTTTACTCATCCCAGAAACCTGGATAAAAACATGTTCAACAGATTAAGTACCCTGGACTTTATATCCAAAAAGGAGAACCTCATTATTACCGGAGCTTCCGGGGTAGGAAAAAGTTATCTGGCACAGGCGCTGGGCCACCAGGCCTGTCAAATGGGGAAAAAGGTCCTTTACCATAACACTGCCAGATTTTTTAAGAAACTCAAACTGGCCAAAGTAGATGGCACATACCTTAAAGAACTCCGACTGCTTTTGAAAACAGATTTGCTCATCCTTGATGATTTTGGACTTCAGTCCTTCGATAACCATGCCCGTGAAGCACTCATGGATGTCATTGATGACAGGTACAATCAAACTTCCACAATAATAGCCTCTCAAATACCCGTATCAACCTGGTATGATATCATTGGCGAAGGTACGGTGGCTGATGCTATTTTGGACAGGATTGTCAACTCCTCTCATAGGATAGACCTCAAAGGTGATTCATTGAGAAAGGCCATCCTAAACCCTTGATTAGAAATTAAATTTTTGTATAATTACTGCACCTTTTAAAGTGGCACAAACCCACCGAAATCACTGGCACAGTCCGACCGAAATAACCACAGATGGCATAGGTCTCGTCGTTTATTTCCTTCCCGTACAGGTACACATCGCCCGTAGCCTTGATTTCGCCTTCTTCATCTTTAATGAAATTCTGGGACTCCGTCAGCATACCCCCCGAACCACAAGCGGGGTCGTAAATAGTCATTACAGGGGGCAGTTGGTCTTTGACGGGGTCAAACACGATGTGCGTCATGAGGTCGATCACCTCGCGCGGCGTAAAGTGTTCTCCCGCCTCTTCGTTGTTTTCTTCGTTAAACTTCCGGATCAGTTCTTCAAACACATAGCCCATGCCCAAATTAGAAAGCGGCGGCAGTTTTCTGCCGTTGGGGTCTTCCTTTTCAAGAGGCGTCAGGTTGATCTGTGGCGAAGTGAATTTTTCCAGCACATCCAGCAACACATCTTTGGCGGCCATGTGGCGGATCTGGCTGATGAGTTTAAACTTTTCAATGATCTCTTTTACATTCGGGCTAAAACCCTGGAGGTACTCTTCAAAGTTTGCCTGAAGAATCTGCTGGCTGTTGGTCGCGGTATCATACAAACGTTGCAGCGTCCATTGGCTGGTATTGTAAAACACATAGCCGCTGGCGTCTTTCAATCCCGTTTCATCCCATTCGGTAAAACCGGCTTCATCTCTTTGAAAGGCCAGTTCTTCCATCACGGCTTCTTTGGTAGGTTCTAGTAAAGCATCCAGTCTGCGCAGCACCACCATAGGCAGGATCACATCCCGGTATTTACCCCTCACATAAACATCTCTGAGGCAATCGTCGGCGATTGACCAGATGAAGCTCACTAATCTATTGTGTACGGATTGGTTCATTTAGTTTTTTTGGTGGTAGTTAATATCTGTCCAAGATAATTAAATTTTCCTTTTTCTGTCTTCAAGCCACTCCGAGCGCTTCGGAGGGGCTCTTCCTTTTTTCTTGATAAAAAAGGAAGCAAAAAATCAAGGCCTGTGATGAAAATGGCTAAAATTTCACAATATTGAACTAAAAATATTGAAACTCACTTCGTTCAGACAGCAATAATTTTCATTTCTCCTTTGTCGAAATGACGTTCAATAATGTGAAATTTCTTAACGCATTTTCATCAAGGGCCATAGGGATTCGTTTTTAAATTTAAAATTTCTCTCTCACCTTGATCTGTATTAAACCATTTCCTGCAAAATTAATTTGTTTTGGACAGATTTGTGTTTGAAATCAGGTAGCCAAAATACGTGTAATTATTTAACTATTTTAGTTTTTTTGGGTGAAAAGAGGGGGGGATTGGTTTTTTGGGAGAGTAAAACCAGCCCCTATCGTCTTATGCATGGCCAGGCTAACATTTTCACATTTATTATACCGGCAAAAATCAAAATTTTAGCTTGGTAGGCATTCAGCTAACTGCATGACTTTCGTGAATTGGTGAATGCCTTATTTGC
>JAOUKJ010000702.1 GCA_029882675.1 Cyclobacteriaceae bacterium | reverse complement strand
GAACTCTACCTGATATGGCATATGACAGGCGTAATGGAACTCATCGAAGGTGTAGATGAAGGACTTTTTATGATCCTCGTGGACGTGATGGAAGAAAGGCTGGAGGAAGCAGGATATGATGATGTGACTTTTGATTGATTTATAAAAAAACTTATTATGATACATTTACCAGTAGCAAAAGCAGCAGATAGGAAATTCGAGGCAGATCCCAATAACGCTCCCACGGAGGATATCAGGGATGCCATTTTTCAGCTTGAAAAAGAAGGAGAATGGGAAGTAATAAGGGTGCCAGAGCCATACATGGAGCTTAAAACTAAATTTGGTCGTACCAAAAAAATTCCTCTTGAACAAACATGGCACCACAAATCTTGTGGACAATGCGGGCATATTCCCGGGTATTCCACTTCTATATTTTGGTTGAATAGACAATTTGGATTGAATTACAATGATCCAACAGATCAGACATCTTGTACAGCTTGGAATTACTACGCGTCAGCAACGTCTAATCCGGAGGCACAGGCCGCGGTGGCCTTACGTAATTTCGCCTCCGCTCATGAAGTGGGGTATTTCCCTATTATCCACTGCGGTACAAGTTTTGGACATTACAAAGAAGTACGCCACGCGCTTGTCCACCAACCTGAACTCAGAAGGAAGGTGAAAAAAATAATGGAAAAGCTGGGAAAGAAATTTGTAATCCCTGAAGAAATCGTTCACTATAGTGAGTGGGTACTTGCCATGAAGGACAGGATCGCCGAGAGGCAGGTAGTAGATATGAGCAATATCACGGCCACGGTTCATCCGGCATGTCATTACCATAAACTCATTGAAGAGGATGCTATTTATGACAGTGAAATTTACGGTGCACAGCGTACGGCCATTGTTACAGGTACGCTACAGGCACTGGGTATTACCGTAGGAGACTACTCTACCTGGTTTGACTGTTGCGGATTCGGTTTCAGGCACATCCTGGTCTCACGTGATTTTTCAAGGTCTTTTTCCGTACAACGCAAAATAGAAGTGATGATGGAAGAGGTAAATCCTGACATTGTTGTGACCCATGATACAGGCTGTGTGACTACATTGGATCAGAGTCAGTTTGCAGGAAAAGCACATAATAAAAAGGTAGGTGTCCCTGTTATTTCTGATTCTCAGATGGCGGCCATGGCTATGGGTGCTCACCCGTATAAAGTACTGCAAATGCACTGGCACAATACAGATAATAAACCATTTCTGCAAAAATTAGGATTTGATACCGATAAACTGTGGGCAGAATTTCAAGAAGAAGCCGGTAAAATTGAACGTGGTGAGATAGATTATCTTACCTGGGAAAATGCTGATAAATAATTTAAGGACCTGTTAAGATAAATAATATAAAAATGGCAAACGAAAATATAGTAGTAATAGGAGGAGGACCAGCCGGGATGGAAGCCGCGAGGGGTATAGCGGATCTGGGCTATAAGGCCATCCTCGTGGAAAAAAGAGAAAGACTTGGCGGTACACCCGATGAAGCGCAATACGCGGCACTTACCCCCGATCTCCGGAGTTCTGAAGAGGCAATAGGAGAGATGGTCGACGCGGTGAAGAACCACGCTAATGTCACCTTAATGACAAACACGACTGTCACCAAGTCTGAAGGAACAGTGGGTGATTTCAAAATTACCGCCGTGCAGGATGGAAAAGAAGTAACCATTGAAGCGGGGGCAGTGATCATCACTACCGGGTTTTCACACTTTGATCCGGGACGGGAAACACAGAAATATGGCTACTACGAACACGATGACGTGATTACGCTGGTAGACGCTGAAAAAATGTTCCGTACGGGAAATTTTGTGAGACCGTCAAATGGAGAACCTCCTAAAAGAGTTTGTTTCATACAATGCGTGGGCTCCAGAGACAGGCAAATTGGAAATGAATATTGCTCTAAGGTATGTTGTGGAATTTCCTCCAAACAAGCTATTGAAATTCGTAAAATGGTTCCCGATTGTAAAGTTTTTATATTCTATATCGATATGAGGATGTATGGCTACTGGGAAAATGAAATATACTGGCCTGCTCAGGAAAAATATAAGGTCAACTATATTAAAGGGATGGCCACGGAGATTATTAAAAAAGGAGATAAACTGCTGGTAAAGGGTGAAGACACTACCCTGAGAAGACCCATGGAGATTCCCATGGATATGGTGATCCTGGCAGTGGGGATGGAACCCAGCGCGGGAACCAAGCAGA
>JAOUKJ010000141.1 GCA_029882675.1 Cyclobacteriaceae bacterium | reverse complement strand
CAAAGAGGTTTGTTTGGAAAAATCCTTCAGTACTTCTTCATAATAGTTACTCAAAACGGCCAATTCGTCTTCTTTTGCTTCGCGGCAAATGATGCGCCGGAAGGCCTTTTTAAAACTTTCCTGCGGCGAAAGGCCTTCTGTCTGTAATTGTTCGCTCAATACGCGACTTGCCTCCAGTACATGCGGGTCGTTGAGCATCACCAGCGCCTGCAAGGGCGTGTTGGTACGCAGTCTTTTCACCTCACACTGATCCCGGTTGGAAGCATCAAAAATAAGCATGGAGGGTGGGGGGACAGTCCGTTTTATAAACGTGTACATGCCGCGGCGATAGAGTTCATTACCCTGATCCTGAAGGTAACTTTGCAATATGCCTCTTCCGGAAGTGGCCGCCTGCCACAAACCTGCAGGTTGATAGGGCTTCAGGCTGGGCCCTCCTATTTCGGGGTGAAGGAGTCCGCTACTGGCCAGCACATGATCGCGTATAATCTCAGCATCCAGCCTTACCCTTGAGGAATGAGAGAAATAAATATTTTCAGGGTCTTTTGCCTGCTTTTCTTCACTGGTAACCGATGACTGCATATAAGTTGCCGAAGTCACGATTTTCTTAACGAGCCCTTTGATGTCCCAGTTGTTTTCCCGGAAATCAACGGACAGCCAGTCCAGCAATTCAGGGTGGGAGGGAAATTCACCCTGAAGCCCAAAGTCACCGGCTGTTTTAACCAGGCCCCGGCCAAAGAGGCTTAACCATATCCTGTTTACGAACACACGGGCGGTAAGGGGGTGTTTTTCGTCAAGCAGCCATTTGGCCAGACCCAGTCTGTTTTTCTCAAACCGGGTGGTGTCAAAAGGTAGAATTTCATCAGGTGTTTTGAAATCCACCACTTCTCCGGGAGCATCGTAATTGCCCCGGATCAGAACATGGGTGTCACGAATACCTGCAGAGTCTTTCATAACCATCACTTCCACCGGAAGGGTGTCGGGCATATTGACAAAAGGCAGGTCTTTTTCTACAGTCTCCGGAGTGATCTTCATATTGGGCGGATCGGCAAAAGAAGCATCAATAGTACCCACAATCCCTTTTTCAGGTACCTGGTTGAAGAAAGCAAAAGTGCCAAAATAGTCGTGTTTGGAAATGGGATCGTATTTGTGATCATGGCACTTGGCACATTCATAGGTCAGGCCCAGAAAAGTCTTTCCAAAAGTGTTGGTACGATCAGTAACATATTCAATGCGGTATTCCTCATCGATGACACCGCCTTCCTGCGTGATTTTGTGGTTGCGGTTGAATCCCGTGGCTAGTAATGTTTCTTTGGTTTTGTCGGGGAGCAGGTCACCAGCCAATTGCCAGGTCACGAATTTGTCATAAGGGTAATTCTCGTTGAATGCGTGGATTACCCAGTCGCGCCAGGGCCACATGGTGCGCAGCCCATCATCCTGATAGCCATGGCTGTCGGCATAACGGGCCACGTCGAGCCAGGCGATGGCCATCTTTTCACCATAATGCGAACTGGATAATAATTCATCAACAAGTTTTTCGTAGGCGTTTGGTGAGTTGTCCTGTAAGAATTTATCCTGCAGTTCCAGAGAAGGGGGAAGACCGGTCAAATCAAATGATACGCGTTTGAGCAAACGCTCCTTATCGGCGATGGTATTGGGTGTCAGGTCGATTTCATCCAAACGGGCCATTACAAAATAGTCGAGCTCGTTTTTTGTCCAGTCCGGATTACTTACTTCCGGCAGCGGGGCCTTCTGGGGTTTCACAAAAGCCCAGTGGGGCTTGTATTCGGCGCCCTGTTCTATCCAGCGGTTGATAATGGTTTTTTCGTATTCGGACATGACCAGGCCAAAAGAGGGGGGAGGCATCACTTCAGCGGTGTCTTCAGTAAAAATCCGGTAGTGTACTTCCGATTCTTCGGGCTTGCCGGGTACGATGGCATAGCGGTCTTCATAATCTTTCAGCAGGGCAAAGGCGCCCTCTTCCGTATCCAGGCGGAGCTCAGCTTTGCGCTGGCTGGCATCCGGGCCGTGGCAGGCAAAGCACTTATCTGAGAGGATGGGGCGTACATGGAAGTTGAAATCGACCGTGGCAGGGATTTTTTGCACATCATTGCATGAAAAGAGAAAAAGACTCAGGGCAATCAGGCTGCCGCTTACAAGGCCTTTACCGGAATTAAAGGAATATCGCTGTCCTGTCCACTTCATCATTGTAGGTTTTAAATTAAGCTTTTGGCTGTAAACAGACCACCAGCTTTATTCTGTAAATCTAGTAAAATATGTGAGAACATCTAGTTTTATAGACAGGTTTCCCCAGGCAAGCGCATTTATTATAAAAATACATTTTGATCCATCCCCCAAACCGTTGGGGGAACGACTGCGGGTGGGTTGTGAGGGGGCTGCTCGTCCCATGAATGGGATCAAGCATTAAATGCGTATGCGCTGACGGGTTTTCAGGGAAATCGGATTTAAACAAAATATGATCAAATTGTGAAGAAAATATTTCAAAAGAATGTTTTCTGATTTTCGAATATGGGTTTAGTAATACCGAGTTGAAGATCAACATAAATGATACATTGTTTTTTGAAGGTGCAGTAACAACTGACGAGTCGATTGAAACAGCAAAATTTGTTGAATATAGTAGTGCCAATATTCATAGCCTTCAGTTTATCATAGACAATAAGTATCAGGTACAATCTCCTGAATTCCGGTTTTGTACCATAAACACTCAGACCGTTAACATTGTAATTTTCAATTACATTTTGAAAATTACAATGTTAATGTTAATTTTGTATATGATCTTTCGTCAAAAACAACAGAAACTGGAAAGGTTGTTAAGGAATTTTCCGGCAGTCGGAATAATCGGCCCAAGGCAGGCTGGAAAGACAACATTGGCAAGGCAATATGTGAATATTCTCGAAGATAATGATCGGGTTATTTATCTCGATCTTGAAAATCCGCGTGATTTTGCAAAGCTTGGTGACCCTGTATTGTTTTTTGAGAATAATATGGAAAAGCTGGTCATTCTGGATGAAATTCAACGAATGCCGTCATTATTTCCTGTATTGAGGTCAATGATTGACCAGAAACGTAGCAACGGTCGTTTTTTGTTATTAGGTTCCGCTTCTCCCGAGTTGATTAGAGAGTCATCAGAGTCGCTTGCCGGAAGGATTGCCTATTTGGAACTGACCCCCTTTAACTTAAAGGAAATTGAAAATACGACTACTTTGAGCACCCATTGGTTTCGTGGTGGCTACCCCATGTCTCTTCTTGCAGTGGATGATGCTGATGCGTCAGAGTGGCTATTGCATTTCATCAGGACATATACTGAACAGGACTTGCCTGCCATTGGCTTGCCCGCTGACCCGCTGGTGACGAGAAAACTCATGGGCATGATGGCACACATACATGGTAATTTATTGAACATGAGTAATCTGGGGCGTGCTTTGGAACTTACTTCTACTACTATAAATTCGTACCTTTCCTATCTGGAGAGCGCTTTTTTACTTCGGCTCCTCCAGCCTTACCACATGAACATAAAAAAACGCCTGGTGAAGGCTCCTAAAGTTTACATACGGGATTCGGGAATGTTGCACAGTCTTTTGAATATTGAAAAGACTTCTGACCTTTTCAATTCCCCTATGGTTGGAAATTCCTGGGAAGGGTATGCACTGGAACAGATTATTTCTCAACTGGATGAACGGACTACTGCTTATTTTTACCGTACTCAGGTAGGTGCAGAGTGCGATTTAGTACTTGTAAGAGGTGGAAAACCGACCATTGCTGTTGAAATAAAATACACGGCTTCACCGCGAACCACACGTGGCCTTACCCAGTCGTTGGAAGACCTGAACACAAAGAAAAACTTTATCATAACTCCTGATACAGATGATTACCTGCTTAAAGAGAATCTTCGTGTTTGCAGTTTGAGGGATTTTTTAAATAATTATCTTCTTTAAAACAAATACCCAATAAGCTGTGATTTGTATCAGGTAACCAATTCTACACGATCCCTTCAATTCCCCAATTCCCCAGTTCCCCAGTTCCCCAGTTCCACAGTTCCCCAATTCCACAGTTCCACAATTCAACAGTTCCCCAGTTCCTCATCCCCGAAGAAACAACCTCGGATCAAACGAATAGTCCTGCTTTTTTACAATGTTAATCCCTTTCGATTTCGGATGTCCGGGATTAATGAGGTAGTTGAACTCATCGGGAACTACCGCTGAGCATACCCGGATAACAGCGTATCGGTTTTCTTTCACAATATCATCTCCCAATTGCTGCGTAAAACGGATATGGGGAAAGGAACGCCAGTTAGCAGGCAGCTCTTTAATAGCTATTTCGATTAAGGGAGCGCTTTCCGGTATTTGGATGGTCAGTAGCTGGTAGTCATCGGGCAGAATGCCCAGGGGAGTATGTACGGCAATTTCAGTGGTGCAGAGAGCCACCGACTGACAAGTGTAGAGCAGGGCAGTGCCTTTGCTGTTCCAGCGTCCACCACTCATTTTGGCTCCTGTGCCGGAGAGATCCTCACTGTACTTTGACCTGGCCAGCCGATAGACGATCATGCCAGTACACCGTGTTCTATCCTTACCAACTCATCTCTGACCATGGATATACCGATATGCGTATCGAGCAGGTCTTTTGGCCTTTTGGCTCCAAGGGCAATATTGTGTATTCCAATCCATTGTTTAAACTTTTCAGGATTGCCAAATACCTGCTCACCATACCGGCAAAGCATGGCGATTTCAACAATCCTTTCAGAGTGGATGGGATCAAAAACGCCGTTTTCCTTTTTATAACGAAGCATGGTGCGCTCGGAAATATGAAGCATACGGGCCCAGTCTTTGGCGGTAAAGGGTGTTTTGTCTGTGACGTCGGAAAACCAAACAAATGAAAGGCCACTTCGTACGGCAGTCATTACTGCCCAGTCATCATCAGATTCCAGGTCTCCTTTTTTTACATATTGAACCAAGGCTTCATTGACTTCCATCTTCTGACCATTTAAATAGAAACACTAAGTTAATACAAAAACGCAGTTTGTCAAATTTTAATTCCCAAATGTCCGTTTGTTTTATTAAATAATGGCTGTCTATACAGTAGTGATTAGGTGTTTTGTCGCCGCCCCTGGCGGTGGCAAAACCCTTTAAACACAGTTTTTTTGATGCCAGAGGCATTAAAAAAACTGCCAAAAGCCCCGAAAATCGGATGACATGTGATCTTTTATTAGGGTTTTTGTTGAAAACTGATCATATTTAATTCACACAACTGGTTAAGAAGTGTTTTATAATGATTCTGAAAGCCGTTTACGGATTTCAGGAAATGTTTTCTGCATTGAAACCCGCCTTATTTACAGTAGCGATCACATCAGCTGCCGTAGCCTCAGTAGTTATAGTGAGTACTTTGTCCTTTTGGGTAGTATCTACTTCCCAATGGATAACCTTGTCGTCTCCATCCAGAAAAGGAGTGACCGTAGCTTCGCAGCTGCTACAATTGATATTCGTTTTAAATTTTAATGTCTTTTCCATTTTTCTCTTGTCTGTTTATATAGGCATGGGACAAAAAAAAATGTCCCTGCTTTTTGTATTCATTTCTATATTGGGCGAAAGGTTTTTCGCCGCTACGTTTTCTTCATTCCTGTCGAACCTTTGCGTAATTGCCTTTATACTGGACGAAAAATTTTTCGTCCCTACATTATATCATTACCTCTGATCTCCCCCTTCCTATCATCCCCACCCATCTCATATCTCATGTCTAAAATCTTATAATCTTAAGCAAAAGGCTATTCCCCACCACCGATACCGAGCTCATAGCCATAGCCGCTCCGGCAATCATAGGGTTGAGCAGGAAGCCCGTGAACGGATACAAAATCCCTGCAGCCAGAGGTATGCCTATAATATTATAAATAAAGGCCCAGAATAAATTTTGGTTGATTGTGGCCACCGTTCTTTTAGACAGGCGGATGGCCTGTGCTATTTTAGTCAGGTCGGAGGAGATGATGGTCATCATGGCTACATCAATGGCAATTTCAGAGCCTTTGCCCATGGCTATACTCACATTGGCCTGGGCCAGGGCCGTGGAGTCGTTGATGCCATCACCCACCATGGCTACCGTCTTGCCCTGTTCCTGAAGTGTTTTAATAAAAGCGGCCTTGTCTTCGGGCAGGGCCTGCGCACGGTATTGTTTAATACCCACCTGTCCGGCCACGGCAGCAGCAGTATTTTCTGCATCGCCGGTAAGCATCATCACTTCTATACCCTGTTGCTGCAGATCACGGATGGCCTGAGCAGAAGTTTCCTTGATTGGGTCGGCAATGCAAAATACAGCCAGGAGATTTTTCCGGCTGGCGAAATAAACGATGGTATTGGCAGCAAGCACGGATTCTTCGATGTTTTCAGAAATGTTTTCAGGTATTCCAACATCCAGTTTTTTCACGAGTCGAAGGCTGCCCACAAAATACTCGTCGCCACCAAAGGTGCCTTTTACACCTTCGCCGGTGAGACTTTCAAAGTGCTCCGGCTCGGGCATTTCAGGTGATTGCGATTTCAGACTTTCCGTTATGGCCGAGGCCAGTGGGTGTTCCGAGCGCGACTCCAGACTGTATAAAATGCCGGTCAGATCTGTGTTATTGTCATTGATCCATATCGTTTTCACCACAGCGGGTTTTCCTTCGGTGATCGTCCCTGTTTTATCCAGGATGATGGCATCGATTTTTTTGGCCTGCTCCAGGCTTTCCGCATCTTTGATCAGGATGCCCTGTTCGGCACCACGACCAATCCCCACCATAATGGCTGTGGGGGTGGCCAGTCCTAGGGCGCAGGGGCAGGAGATCACCAGTACGGTGACCATGGCCAGTATGGCGTGGGTCAGGGCGTGTTCTCCCCCAAAGACCATCCAAACCCCAAAGCTCAGAATACTGATGCCGATGACTACAGGAACAAATATACCGGCTATCTTATCCACCAGTTTTTGCACCGGGGCTTTGCTGCCCTGGGCCTCTTCCACAGTACGGATGATCTGCGCCAGGGCAGTTTCGCTGCCCACCTTTTCGGCATGGAGCTTAAAGCTTCCTTTCTGGTTGATGGTGCCGGCATAAACGCTGGAATCAGCCCTTTTTTCTACCGCTACAGGCTCTCCGGTGATCATGCTTTCATCCACGTAGGATGATCCCGAAATCACCTTGCCGTCAACCGGAATTTTGTCTCCCGGCCGCACCAGCAATACATCCCCTTTGATTACCTCATGTATGGATATAGTTTCCTCTTTTGCGTTGTTGATGCGCAACACAGTATTGGGCTGTAGCCCTATCAGCTTTTTAATAGCCGTGGCTGTGCCTGTTTTAGCCCTTTCTTCCAAATAGCGGCCCACTAAAATAAAGGTGATGATAACAGCTGCGGCTTCATAATATACATGGGCTTCCAAACCGGCCTGTGTGATAACCTCAGGCAAAAGGGTATTGAACAGGCTGTAAATAAAGGCGATGGATGTGCTGAGGGCCACCAGCGTATCCATGTTGGCCGACTTATGGCGGGCCTGTTTCCACGCGTTGATATAAAACTGCTTGCCAAAACGAAACAGTACCGGCGTGGCCAGTATGCCCATGATGAAGTTGCCACCGGGCAATTCAGGAAAAAACATCCCGATCGCAACAATGGGTAGTGACAGCAGGCCGGCGCTTATGGTATTTCTTTTTAAGGTGTTCACTTTTTCAGCCAGAGCCTTTTCTTTTCGCTCCCGGGCCTCTTCTTCGGCAATGTCCAGGTCAAAACCTATATCCAGAAGGGCCGCCTTCAGGTTGTCGGGGGTAGTGGCCCCCGGGGCATACTCAACAGAAAGCATTCCATTGGCGAAGTTGACTTTGGCCAGGTTTACACCCTCATGGGCATTGAGTGTATTCTCCACACTGGAAGCACATCCTGCACAGCTCATGCCCAGCACGGGGTAATTTTTTTTAACAGTATTTTCGACTTCCATTTTCAAATCAATAGATTAACGATACAAAGTTACGACCGGCCGGGCGCTGAAGGTTTACAACAATTTCGTTAAAGCTTGCATAATTGGAGCCAGATATAATAACCTTTGCAGTTTGGAATCCATGGTGCAAAACAACTAACCTGAATTATTCAGGCTAAAATACGCTTGCGGATTTTTGGTGCTTTTAAGGTGCCTACTCGAAAATAAGTGATAAATTGGAAACAAAAGTAAAAGGGCCATTAAAGGATATATTGTATTGGCTCGATGAGGATAAAGGAGAAAATTATTAATACCTTAAAAATTACGTATAAGATGAAACTATTCTTTGCAGTTGTTGTGTTGGTCTTTCTATTGCCCTTCATGGGATATTCACAAAAATCGATGGAGTTTACCGCAGGGGCAGGGGCAACAGCCGTTAATCTTGATTTATTGGTGGAGCTGGATGAGGTGACGGGATCGTATGTTACAGACTGGGGTGTTGCAAATTATGGATTAAGTGGACAAATGTTTATTGCCTCCAAAGGAAACCTGGGCTTTGGTGTGGAACTGATGTACCAGTATTTGTATTGGTACAGTGTGAGAATACCTTATGGTACGCAGCCTATTTCCCGCGAATATTCGGTAGGAGCCATAAAGATCACACCGATTTTGCGGATTGGTACTGATAAGGCCTTTAATGTTGATGTAGGGCCGGAGCTGAATTTTTCTGATGGCTTAAGACTGGGGATGTTGGTGTCGGGGAATTATTTTGTGCCTGTGTCAGAGAAAATAGATATTCCCCTGAAGCTGAGGCTGGATATAATCAATAAGGTTGTAGCCACGGGAGCCTTGTCTGTGAATGGGGGTATAAGGATAAAAATGTAAAAAAAGAATCCTTACTTTGGGGATTCAAACTATACTCAAACGAATACAATGCGCCCCATTATTTTTTATTTGCTGTTTCTTTTGCTGTTTTTTGGTTGTAAGACAGACCCACCTCCACAGGAAGAAAAGTCACCTCAAAAAC
>JAOUKJ010000701.1 GCA_029882675.1 Cyclobacteriaceae bacterium | reverse complement strand
AAAGGGTAATAATAATGAACCCGGATTGCTGATTGCCTCGGCCGATCCTTCTGCGGGATTACTTTTATACCTGATCGAACCCCATGGAATAGACACGGGCTATGTTGATGTTTATGCTACGGTAAAGGCCAGGGTCTTTATTTTTGAAAAGACACTAAACAGCAATGGAATCCTTGATATGAAAATATTGGATGCCAAAACAAATGCCGTACTGGCTGCCGAAAAAATGGGCGGAGAGTATATTTGGAAAACACAATGGGGGTATTTTAACGGTGATGAAAGGGCACTTACTGACGAACAACGCAAAATCATGGGGCAGAAAGAAGCGGCGCCACCATCAGAACAGGAAATGTTTTATGGTTTTACCCAACCCATTTTCGATCACCTCATGCGCAGAATCGCTGATTATTACCGGAAATACTGATAGCTGGCTTTGATAAGAAGAGACCGGAGATATGCGCCATGGATTATGAAACCCAAATAGTTTTCTGAGCTGAGTTCAGGAGCTTAAGACGTTTTATGTTGTTTTGTGTCTACGTGTTTCATATACATGATACCTCCTGCATAATCGAAGATGATGTAGTATTTTTTAAGTACCGCATTGCCCAGCAGGCCATGTGATTGTGATATTAAGTTTTGTTTTTGCTGGGTGATATTCTTATCAGCGAGTTCGCATTGATATTCACCCAGGAAGATATTACTGAGAAAAAGGTTCACATCATCCAGGATAAAGCCCTGAATCTTACCACTCAATCCGATACCTATGTTTTGTTTTGGTTTGGTGGTGCCCCTAAAGGCCACGGGTAGCGCTGAATGATTAAGAAGGACTTCTTTGGATGCACCCAAATCTACCATCAATAGCAGGTCTATCGGTTTATTTTTTCCATATTGTATTGTAGCATCTACATATGGTTTGGTGTCCTTGATTTCTAAAGCCACGCGCTCATACTCGCAGAGGTCAGGGTGGGAATCAGGAGAAAAAATGATCAATTCCTGTTTTATATAGTCAATCTTTACAAGAAATCGGCATAACAACTGATACCCCATGATTCCATGTATTTTCTGTTTCAGGTGAGGATATAAATAGTTTTTTGACAACACCATTATACTGATACCATTTCCTTGTATACCCCCTATTTGTATCTGGTTGTTGGCCGATAATCGACCGACCTGCGGTTCCTGATTTCCCCAGCCGCCTACGGGCAATTCAATATCCGTATTGATTAAGTGATTAAACCGGTCGCCCAGCAACACCATAGAACGAATACCTGTATCCATAATCATGTTCAGCTTTTTACCGTTGACTTTCACCGGCACGATGATCAGGTTTTGATAAAATTCAAAGGGTATTATGGTGCTCTTTTTATTTTTGACCATAAAGTAGCCGGGTGCTTCAAGGGCCACTGTATGGGAAAAGATAAATAAGGCTACTATAAAAGCAGGAACAGATAAAGCGGTAGTATTTTTCATCGACGATAAACTTTTGACCTATACTCTTATACGTAAAATCAAGGGGTTATTCCTTACCGTAAAACGGATGAAATTTTCATTTTTTTTATCCCCCCATTTGTTGTTATGCTAATTATTTTAGATATTTACAATTGCATAAACTGATATTTAATACAAAAAACTAAAAATATTAGCTTTGAAGGGCGATATAAAATTAGAATCACGCAGGTTGATGTCGGGAAATTTTCAGGTTAAGTTTACACTTGACCAGGCGGAAGGAAAGGGGCTCTATGGATACTTGTTGGTATCACCGGGCACTACACTCAAAGAAGTGATTATCCGGATCAGAAAGAGTATATCGGATTACAGGAATACGAAGGGGACAGGTATTGTCAGCTTGTTATCCGGGGAATATTCAACGGTGCATATATATAAAGGAAAGCAATGACATTAATAAGCAATAATATAAAATTTCTACGGAAGTTAAAGGGATGGACACAGGAGGAGTTGGCTGAGAAAATTGGAATTAAGCGTTCGCTGATAGGGGCTTACGAGGAAGGTCGTGCAGACCCGCGGTTAAATAACCTGACCAAAATGGTGGGATTGTTTGAGACAACAGTAGACAAACTCATATCTCATGATATTTCAAGGTTGCCCGCCTCAGAATGGAATACTTCGGGAACAAAAAGAGGGAAGGAAGTGCTGGCGATTACGGTGGGGGAGGATCATCGCGAAAATATTGAGTTGGTACCACAAAAGGCGGCGGCAGGTTATCTGAACGG
>JAOUKJ010000140.1 GCA_029882675.1 Cyclobacteriaceae bacterium | reverse complement strand
ATTTTATTGTTTATGTAAACTTTTACGCACAATACGACTTCACAAAATCCAATTAATTAATATAATCTATTTGATCTATATATGTATTTTATCAACTTCAGTTGGGTATTTATTTTATTATATTACTTCAAAAAAAAAATTAATAGCGTACATGTTTAAACATGTTTTAGATTTTTACATCAATAATACATTACCTGATATAGTCTTTTTTTGATATTTATTTTCACCACAAAGGCATGTGAAAGAACTACGTATATATACGTATTCACACTTAGCCATTTTACCCATGTAAGACTTTGATTCAATTGACAGTTTAATTGATCGTTTTATGGCAAATTCAGTAAACTCTATCATTTGAGATGCCGAAACTTTCATGGATATTTGCTCCGCATCATAAAAAATTAGCGCATGTGTACTGACAAATTGATTGTACGCCGACCGGATGGGCCTGAAGAAAAGGGAGATTGTATTAACATCTTCACACAATCCGAACCCTGGAAAACACTTAAAATGGGCAAATCATATATATCAGATGTGTTGACAAATCCACTCAACGAAGTATATGTCCTTGATATCGCAGGTAAAATTGCAGGTGTTATCATTATACAACTGCAAGGCCCTTTTCCGGGATATATAAAAAGTGTTGCTATCGGAACAGAATGGCGTGGCCAGGGATTAGGGAAAACGTTACTGGAATATGCCGAAAAAAGAATATTCAAAGATTTCCCCAATGTATTCCTTTGCGTATCTTCTTTTAATAAAGGAGCACAAGCCTTTTATCAGCGAATGGGTTATCAGCAGGTTGGGGAGATTGCTGATTATGTCATCGAAGGAGCGTCGGAGCTTCTGATGCGAAAAAAACGACCGAATGGCTAAATGCTAATTTGATACTGTCTCGTCAGCATTACTCCCATTGATCACTGTAATATGCATACTATTAATGGCATCATCACTAAATCCCAGCGGACTGTCCTTGAGGTCAATCACTATCGTTTCTGTAAGCCACGCTTCACAGGCATCACCATTGCTGTTATGATTGAGGATAACTGAAAATTGCGGCGGATAGATCATAATAATGGCATCGGGCCAGACTATTTCAAAGCGGTGTTTCTCACATCCCCCTCCATAGGATACTTCCACATGCAGTTTCAGGTCTTTGATGTACACATTTTTCAACTTAAACGGATCAGAAATAACAGCGCCCTTTTGTATAGCGCTCATCAAATCATCATAGAGTGTGTCACTTCTGGTGAGTTCCAACTCATAACCTTGTGAGACCGGCCCATCCACCTCAGACTGACATTGCACACAACAAACAGCCAACATCATAAAAAGTATTGTATAATTTTTCATCACAGATCAGTTTGTATTTATCTTCACTATTATAGACAGTCCATCACCGCAAAAGGTTGGAATTTTAGTGAAAACCTTAAATCCGCAGGCGGCTTTAAGGAACATTTAATAATGTTCGAAATATAACAGAATTCTACGTTTATAATCTAAAGACCACTCACTTATTCAAGTGCACCAAAAATAGCATATTTTAAATGTTTTCCCGCCCTGAGGGCGGGAAAACGCCTTTTTATTTAATGCCTGAAATACGCTTGCGGATTTTAGGGAAAAATTAAAACTAAAAGGTTAACCTCTCAGTTATCTAAGCGGTATTCCTTTCAATAACAAATAAACATCTTATTGCTGTCCCCACCTCATGGACTTGCACGGCGCAACATGGTTAATCGCAAAAACCTTACGTCAAACTAAAAACCTGAAATAAAAGGTGTACATTTAAGGCGGATTTTTGATCGCTATACATCTTTCCCTATCAATTTTAAAGTAAACAACTACCTAAATCCTGCAGACTACATGACCTATACCCTGATTACCGGCGCAAGTGCGGGCATTGGAAGAGCCATTGCCGAAGAATGTGCAAAACGGAACATGAACCTCATTTTAGTGGCCCTTCCCGGCCCCGAACTAAAAGAAGTGGCCTTGTCTATACAAACATTATATAACGTGTCCGTAGAATGCCTGGAACAAGACCTGTCAGATGAGAACGCCCCGGAAATCATTTATAACTGGTGTCAGCAAAACAAACTTGAAGTAGACATGCTTGTAAACAACGTTGGCATGGGGCATAAAGGTTCTTTCGAAGAAACATCCAACACCTTTTACAGCAAGATGATGATGCTCAATATGCATACCATCGTTGGGCTGACCAGGTTATTTCTGCCCGGCCTAAAAGATCTTAACAAGGGCTATATCCTTAATGTCGGTAGCCTGAGTGCACTTTTTCCAGTACCCTATAAGAGTGTCTACGCTGCGTCCAAATCATTTGTACTTTCCTTTTCCATGGCATTGCGTCAGGAAGTAAAAAGCACTTCGGTGAGTGTGAGTTGTCTTTGCCCAAACGGTGTGGTGACCAGCGATGAAGTCATGCGCCGGATCGAAGCAGCAGGCCCTGTGGGTAAAATCACCCAATCTCTGCCAGGAATGGTAGCTAAAAAGGCCATTAAAGACTTATTGAATAATAAAGCCATTATCATACCCGGTATTCTCAACAGATTGCTGGCTTTTATAGCCTGGTTACTTCCCAAACAAACCGTGTTGAATATCGGTGGGCATTTTATGCAAAAACCCGTTTTAGAAGCCTGAATTTAAATGTGCACTGGTTCGTGTGTTAAGTCTGAAAGAAGTCAATGATCTCTTTCAGGTTGTTGGCCTGTTCATTAAGTTTGTGAGAGGAAGAAGCAACCTCGCCCGCAGATGCAGCATTTCGTTGTACCACTTCATTTAATGACTGGATGGCTCCATTCACTTGTTCTGATCCTGCATCCATCTCTGCCGAGGCTGCGGCAATTTCTTTCACCAAATCAGCGGTAGTGTTGATATCAGGGACGATCTCAGCGAGTAATTTACCCGATTCTTCGGCAACCCTTACACTTTGATTTGATATTCCATCAATCTCATTGGCGGCCTGTTGGCTTCGTTCAGCCAGTTTCCGAACTTCGGCAGCTACAACGGCAAAACCTTTTCCATGTTCACCGGCACGTGCTGCTTCCACTGCGGCATTCAGGGCCAACAGATTGGTTTGTCTGGCGATTTCTCCAATAATGGAAACTTTTCCTGCAATGGTCTTCATCGACTCAACCGTATTGGTCACGGATTCCTGACCCTGCGTCAAGCCGGATGCCGCATTCGTTGCGATTTGTTGTGTTCGCCGGGCATTGTCTGCATTTTGCTGAATATTCGCTGACATCTCCTCCATTGAAGAAGATACCTGCTCTGCCGAACTGGCCTGATCAGTAGCTCCATCAGATAATAATTTTGAGGTTGTCGTTAATTCGGTACTCGCCTCAGAAATATTTACAGCTGCTCCCCTTGCCGTATCAATAATATCATAAAGCTTACCGCTCATATCAACCATAGCCCCTAAAATTCCACCCCGAGCCTTGCCTGAATCGTTATATTTCAGTGAGGCACTCAAATCGCCATTAGAAATATTATTTGCTATGGTTAAAACCTCTCCCGGTTCTCCGCCCATTTGCTTTAGTATATTCTGAAATATAGCAAAGGATAATATTAATGAAAACACAATAATAATCAATGCTATTATAACATTTATGACCAGAGCGGTATACGCTGACAGTTGTAGATCATTTGCAATATCAATCAAATCGGTGGCCAGTCGATCTTCAATCTCCTTTAAAATATTGATTTTTGCACTGATTGTCTCAAACCAATAGTCGGCATCCACATCAATCCACATGAAGCTCTCAGTAATCATGGCGTTGGAAATAGCAATGGCTCGCATATTTTCCACTTCAGCAATCGCCTCCCCTGCCATTTTCTCATCATAAAACAACAACTGCTCCTGAGAAATAAAGCTATAGAATACCTTCAAATAGGTTTCCTGACTGCTTATTATCCGGCTAAGCCGGTTAAATGCCCCCGGGGCAAAGCTTCCCATGGCAAAAGTATTGCTCAATATTGCCCGCTCTATACCCGCCAGTTCCTTGGCTTGCAGGAAATTAACATAAGCCGCTGATAAAGACGAAACCTGCGCATCACTACTGGCTTTGGAAATCAAACTGATGGTATTTAAGAAGATAGAATTAAGATTTGTATAATAACTGATGGCTTCATTATAGGATACACTAAGCGCCCCTACATTTTTCCGCATACTTTTTAAATCGGTCAGGGTCGCTAATGCACTATCCATTGAATGATTAAGTTCTTCACTGAAATCACTCATATCCACCTCCTGCAAAATTTCCTTCAGTTCACTTACCCTGTTGTCGGTCAAACCATACTGATCCTTTAGCTCAGAGCTAAAACTTCCTCCATTGCTCCCGATAAAACCCGCTGAATTGCCCCGTTCTTTTTGTGTTTCATGTACTACATTACTTATCGACTGGCTTAAGTAAGTAAGATCCAATAATATACTCATCTCATTCCGCATCGTCATGGACTGATATATATTCGTAACCCCATAGAAGAAAACTCCTATCAAAGGGAAGAGTAATATGGCCAGGATTTTATTTTTAAAACTTAATCGTTCAAACATTGAATTCATAATATAGCATTGATAACAATTAGAATAATACCTGTTTTCCTGCTTTCTATAAGCAGAAAAGTGCTTGGAGAGTTCTTATTATCCCTTCACTTTTTTTAAAAAAATGGTAAAAGAAATTTTATGCGCGAAGATATGATTCCGGGTAATCAAAAGAAAGGAAGGATTACATTTAATTAAAACCAAATACCTTCGAAATTAATTCAACTGAAACATCACGGGCATCACCTTTCTTACTTTTACAGCTTTGCCATTTTGTTTACCAGGGATCCATTTTGGGGCATTTTTTATTACACGCAAGGCCTCCTCATCACAACCTCCGCCAATTCCTTTGATCATCTTGTGGTCACTAAGTGATCCGTCTTCGTTAACAATAAACTGGATGAGCACTTTTCCCTGAATTTTAGAAGAACGGGCTGTTGAAGGGTAATTTATATTTTTACCGATATAGGCATAAAAATCCTTTGTGCCACCCACAGGCGTTGGAGGTTCGTCAACGATGGTATAAACATTATTGGTCTGAGCCATCACAAGACTGCTAAACAAAAACAAAACTAAACCAACTGCAAGTATCTTTTTCATATTAAACATTTATAATTTATCCTTTGACATGGCAAATCTAGGCCATGAATTATACAGAGAAAACAACAATTCAAGAATTAACCTACATGCGTATGGTTAATGTTTGAGTAAAGAGTATGCATCAATCAGTTCATAAACCTTAACTCATATTCATAACAGCCCCTATAATGTCCAAAAAACATACGCGCCCTGTTACCTAACCATGGTATAAAGTATATAAACATCATATCCATAAAACCTTTAGCTCAATGAAAATTATTAAAAGCAATTTGTATTTACCAATTCTCCTTGCCATTACACTTGGGGCATGCAACAAAGACAGCGATCCTACTCCGGCCTGTGAAGCTGAATCCATCACGTTGAATGCGCAGGGGGACATCACGACATTTAACTTCTCAACAGAGCAAAGTGGAATGTTGTCTGATATCTCCTTTTATGCCGGTACTGATAGCGCCTATCAATTGGTCTACACCTATACAGATGGGAAAGTCAGCAAAGTGGAAAATAAGAATGGAAAAACAGGCGCTGTTGAAGTCTATTACACGGTAGAATACGATGGAGCAAATATTGCAAAATATGTCGAATACACTTATTTCGATCTGATCCTTGACTATAAGCTAACATCAGAGGCACGCTATGTGTATTCTAATGGCACCTTATCATCCATTGACATTTACGCCCCCAACAGTGCGGGTTCCTTTTTTCAAATTGCTGACATGGCCTTCCGTTTTACAGCCAATAACGTTGAACGCGTCCAGTTTAATTTAGACCTGGCTTCTACACTGGCTCTGATATTCGGACAGGATCCTACCGGCTATAATGGCGCTAAGGTTTTTGTCAGGGAAAGTACCTTTGACACGGCCACCAATCCGTTGTCAGGCAATTTTATTCCGGATCCGGGGATGATTACCCTGGGAATGAATGCCAACAATGAAAATTCGATAACCATCATCGCCAATAATGGCAGTGCAGAAACCATGGCTTTAGGCCTGGATTATAATGAGCAGGGATTTGTTATTGCTGGTACATCACCTCAACTGAGCTACGAAGTGGCGTACAATTGTCAGTAAAAATATATTTTCTTCCATATTGCGCATAGGCGTAATATGGAAGAAAATGATATTGCCGGTGGCTACCACCCGCGATCCCCTGAACATACAAAATTGTTGAGCAAGAAAAGCATAGGGCTATGCGCAGCCTTTACTGGGATGCAATACGTTTTTGCCCAAAAAAATTTAAGTAAAATACGTAAGGCTAGTTACTCTCTTCTTCCGCTTCATCATCCCCAACCTCTTCCTTTTTGCGTTCTTTCACTTCTTCCAGAATAGCCACATAGCGCGCTTTTATGTCAGTATCACTTTTCAAAGCCTTGTTGATCTTGTTGTAGGTTCTTCCCCCGTCTCCAACATAATCTTTGGCCAGTGATGAAAAGGTTGTCTTAATAGCTGTGGTCATTGAGTCCTTGTAATGATCCACTTTCTGAAGAAAAGCCAGTTCCGATTCCGTAACTTCCGCTTCAGCAAGTTTTGTCTCGTCTTTTGATATTTTATACAGAGCATTATATCGGGCAGAAGAAACCTCTTCATTATCCGCCACCATTTGTTTCACCGTATCCCCAACCGAATTTTTCAATACTTCAATTGAATCCATCACCTCAGCATAGCGTACCAGCTCTTCATCTGCGATCCCTGCCTCATCCTGTGCCTGTGCAGCGCCATAAACGGTCATCAGCAGGGTAAAAAATACTACACTTAAAGTCTTCACTTTCATTTCCATAATTGTCTTTTTTATCAGGTTTATACCTGTTGTTTAAAAATTAAAACAAGCAATAAAGGGATTGTTTTTTAAAAATTCAAATTTCATCCATAATACCTGCACTGTTTCCACCCCTTTCCGCATCCCCTCCCTGCACTCTCTAATCTCTAATAATACCTCCCAATCAATTCATGATCCACAATCAAACGTCGCAGCTCCAGCGGATCAATCGTACTCTGCTTTGAATATATCCGGTTACCCCCCGGTTCGATGAGCACTGTATAGGGCAACGCTCCATTCCAATCGGGATCAACAGCCTCAATCAGCGCATATTTGTCTTCTTTGCTGAAAATATAGTTCTTTACAGCGGAGTGTTTCTTCTGCAAGGCTTTCAGTGCCTTGTCTTTGGCATCGGGATTATCGGCGCTTATGGAAATAAACTCAAAAGAGCGCTGGCCGTACATTCGCTGCATTTCTATAAACTCGGGGTATTCAATCAGGCAGGGGCCGCACCAGGTAGCCCACACGTTAATCAACCTGAGATTTTCCGTATCATTGCTTAGCAACTCCGCAATACCGGCCTCATCGATCTCCTCAATAGTAACAGGGGTAGCATCCCAATCGGCATAGATCTTCTTTTTCCATTCATCTTTCCAGGCCCACTTTACCGAGCAGCCAAAGGTCTTTGTTTGGGCATTTTTCACTTCCCGGCCTTCCAACATGGCATCAATGGCCGCACGCAGGTCTTCCGCATTGGCGCTGCCCGGTTTTTCCGAAGCATCCAGCCGACCTAAATAGCGCAATATCCGCTCTTTATCAAACACATAAGCATGGGGTGTAGCCACCGGACCGTATTTCATAGAAGCCGTATGCGTATCGCCATCATACAAGTAAGGGAAGTTATAGTTTTTGTCTCTGGCGCGGATAATCATTTCGTCGTAGGTATCCCCCAGGTCAGAGTAACCCAACTCATCATATAAGAGACTCAGTGGACTGTTAGGTGATATTACCACTACCTGGACGCCTTTGTCCTTATAGTCATTACTTAAGGCGATCATGCGGTCTTCATAGGCCTGGGCCGTTGGGCAGTGGTTACAGCTAAATATAATTACCAATACATCTGCCACACTATATTCGTTCAGGCTATGGTACTTCCCATCAACGCCCGGCAGATTGAAATCGGGTGCTTTGGATCCAATCTCCAGAGTAGGTACAGGCTGCTCGGGCACTGGCTGTGGATTGGCTGTAAAAACAGCACCGTCCTTTTCTGCTGCTACCACCGTTATTGCAGTAGTATCTTTGTCTTTCGCATCATTGTTTTCGGATGATGGGTTACACCCCGCCTGAATTAAAAATACCAATAATAAACACGGGATGAATTGTTTAAAGTCTTTCATTGGTTTGTTTTTTTAGTCCTTAATAATAACTTTCATTATCGATTTTTACAAACTTTTAATTAGGTTTGAATGTCTTTCAACGCTATTCACAAATGAAGTTAATCCCTTTGAACAAAATAATACCCCTGGTATTCATTAATTACTTAATTACTTCAATAATTATTTTTTTGATGATTTCTTGTAATAGTAATACTAATTACATAAATCACGACAACCTTCCCAATATTATCCTCATCATGGGTGATGACATTGGCTTTTCTGACATTGGCGCCTATGGCAGTGAGATCAACACACCCCACCTCGACCGCCTGGCTGAAGGAGGCATGCGGTTCACCCGGTTTTACAATATGTCTAAATGTGAGGCCACCCGTTCCACTATGCTCACCGGACTCTACTACGGCGATAGCACCGCCCACCCCATGAGTAGCTACCTGAAAAAAGCGGGATACACGACCATCATGGCTGGCAAACAACACTTTTATGATTGGGTACCTGGGAAGGTTTATGCGGAAAACAGTTTCGACCACTCGCTTGTTTATGATAAAATCAATTCATTTTTCATACCACCATCAGGCAAGTTTGAAAATCCCTTCTTCCTGAACGGCAAAGAATTGGATATTGCGCAAGTTGATACCGGAAGTACACCTTTCTACAAAACCAATTTCCTGACAGATTATGCACTTAATGTCATGGAG
>JAOUKJ010000700.1 GCA_029882675.1 Cyclobacteriaceae bacterium | reverse complement strand
CTTTCGGGCACTCAGGTGATGTATGATTTTCGAAAAGGATTCTTTTCCACTCCCACTTTCACCTGTGATGAGCACGGTCATATCCGTTTGGGCAACCTGAATAGCTACCTTTATGGCATGTATAAGTAAGGGGGAGTTGCCAATGATACCAAACCGTTGTTTAATATTTAATATTTCAGCTTCGGTATTCATTGGTCCTTTATTGTCACTTTTCCAATTAATGTGGCTTGCGTACAGTCTTCAATTTTAACATATACATATTGCCCTTTATTAAAATTTTCCTTTGGGAAAACGACCACCTTGTTGGCCGTATTTCTTCCCTGTAAATAATCATCGGACCTCTTGCTGGTTCCTTCAATCAGCACCTTATATATCTTTCCAATGTCCATTTGGTTACGGGTAAGGGAGTGTTTACTCTGCTTTTCGATGATCTCATTTAGTCGTTGCTTTTTTACTTCCAAAGCGATATCATCATCCAATGTTTTAGCAGCCGGTGTTCCAGGTCTTTCCGAATAGTAAAACATATAGGCTGAATCAAAAACCACTTCATTCATTAGTGACAATGTGTCATTATGCTCTTCCTCCGATTCCGTACAAAATCCTGTGATGAGGTCAGTGGAAATGCCGCAATTATCGCCAAGGATACTTTTAATGGCATGTACCCTGTTCAGGTACCATGTGCGGTCATAGGTCCTGTTCATCAGTTTGAGGATGCGGCTGTTCCCACTTTGGGCGGGAAGATGTATATATTTACAAATATTATCGTAGGCTTGCATGGTGTGAAGCACCTCGTCTGTGATGTCTTTGGGGTGGGAAGTCGAGAACCTGACCCGCAGATCCGGGTGTATTTCAGCTACCATCCTTAAAAGGTCTGCAAATAGTACAGGCCTTTCGCTTTCCATTGTATTTGGTGAAGTGTTGCCCGAATGCACTGAACTTTTCCATAGATATGAATCTACGTTTTGCCCCAATAAGGTCACTTCACGATAACCTTCATTAAATAACCGGGTAGCTTCAGCGATAATTGATTGTGGGTCACGGCTTCTTTCCCTGCCACGGGTAAAGGGAACCACACAAAAGGAACACATATTATTGCAACCTCGCATGATACTTATAAAAGCAGTGATGCCGTTAGAATTGAGCCTTACGGGATTGATGTCTGCATAGGTTTCTTCCCTGGACAGAAATGTGTTGGCTGCTTTTTGGCCTTCGTCGACCTGAGATACCAGTTTGGGCAGGTCGCGGTAGGCATCAGGGCCGGCGATCAGATCAACGATTTGTTCTTCTTCCAGTAGTTTTTCTTTAAGGCGTTCGGCCATGCAGCCTAATACACCAATCAGAAGCCCGGGATTGTTCTTTTTAAGTGAATTGAGCTGATTAAGTCTTTTCCTGATTGTTTGCTCAGCTTTTTCACGGATGGAGCAGGTATTTAGAAATATCAAATCTGCATCTTCGGGCCGGGATGTGGTGTCGAATCCCTCTTCAATCATCAAAGCGGAAACGATCTCGCTATCGGAGAAATTCATTTGACAGCCATAGCTCTCAATATACAGTTTCCTGTCATTTCCTGTGTTTGAGGTCTTACTGGTACGGACTTCGCATACTTCCGATGCTTTTTTATCATATACACCGATGTCGCTGATCAGGTTATTCATATCATTTTTGTTTCGGTTGCAAAGTTAATCATTAGGGTTAAATAAAGTGACAATGTGTCAGCATAAAAACGTAAAAAAATAAAATAACATAAAGTCCTATATGATATACTTTATGATTGGCTATATTTGATCCATGGCCTTAATAAAAACGGTTCGGGGAAAAACACCTGTTTATGGAGAGGGGTGTTTCTTTGCTGAAAATGCTACTTTAATCGGAGACATAATGCTGGGCGATAATTGTTCCGTGTGGTTCAATACGGTGGTTAGAGGTGATGTGAATTCTATTCATGTGGGAAACTCGACAAATATACAGGATGGCGCGGTAATACACGGAACCTATAAATTGGCCAAAACCGTTATAGGAAATAGTGTTTCAATAGGTCATAATGCGCTGATACATGGGTGCACCATCAAAGATCATGTACTCATAGGTATGGGAGCAATTGTGATGGACAATGCAATTATTGGGCCTTATTCGCTCATAGCCGCTGGCTCGGTGGTCTTGGCAGAAACTGTAATTCCAGCGCGGTCGGTTTATGCCGGTATTCCAGCCAGAAAAGTGAAGGATATTGATGATCGCT
>JAOUKJ010000139.1 GCA_029882675.1 Cyclobacteriaceae bacterium | reverse complement strand
ATATGATGTATTGCAGGGAGGATTTATCTGGGACTGGGTGGATCAGGGCCTGCTGACGAAAAATGCCAAGGGAGAACCCTTTGTTGCCTATGGAGGTGACCTGGGCGGACAACTTTTACAAAATGATGGTAACTTTTGCCTTAACGGCCTCGTCAATGCTGACCGCACACCCCATCCCTCATTGCATGAGGTGAAAAAGGTATACCAGTATATTAAATTTAAAAATTTCGACAAGGCTGGCGGAAAGCTGACGGTTTATAATGGGTATGATTTTATCAACATGAACCGGTATGAAATCAGCTGGAGACTATTGGAGAATGGCCGGGAGGCAGGAAAGGGAAGTCTGGGGCAGGTCGACCTGGCCGCAAGGACTTCCAAAGAGCTGGCCATACCACTTCCTGCACTAAAAAGTGGTTTGGAGTACTACCTTCAGTTGAGCGCCAGGCTCAAGGCAGACGACGGCCTGCTGAAGGCCGGTCATGAAGTGGCCTTGGGAGAATTTCAGCTCAGCAAATATGTTCCGAATATCCTGGCCGAAACAGGGAAAGGTGCCCTTACTTCGAATACAAAAGGCGATATCGTTGAAATAAAAGGTGAAAAATTTAGTGCAACGTTTAACAAGGGAGCCGGGTTGTTGATAAATCTCAACTATGGAAACGGAAATGTTTTGCAGGATCCTCTAAAACCTAACTTCTGGAGGGCACCTATTGACAATGACTTTGGTTATGGCATGCCTCAAAAGATGGAAGTATGGAGAAAAGCTACACAGCACCAATATTTGAAATCCTTTTCCTTGACCGATAGCAAAACAGGTGTCATTGAAGTGAACGTTGTATTTGACCTGCCTGATGTCGAGGGACAGGTTACAGTCACATATCGGTTTAATGGTGCAGGAGAAATATTGGTTTCAAACAAACTCCATTTAAAAGGGGTGAATTTACCAATAGTACCCCGGTTGGGCAATAACTTCATCTTAAACAATCAGTACCAAAAGGTGGAATGGTATGGTAGAGGGCCGCATGAAAACTATCAGGATAGAAAAACAGGTTCGTTGGTTGGTCATTACACAGCCAGTGTGCAAGATTTAATGTATGCCTATGTGCGTCCGCAGGAGAATGGCAACCGGTCAGCTGTGCGTGAAGTTTCTTTTGTGAATGAAAAGGGCCAGGGGCTGACCTTTCTTTCTACGGGAGAGTATTTTGGTTTCAGTGCCCACCATCAGCTCAACAGCGATTTTGATGAAGGGGACAAAAAGATCAACAGACATACCTATGATGTACCTGTCAGGGCAATTGTAAATGTCAATATCGATTATAAGCAAATGGGAGTGGGTGGTGATGACAGCTGGGGAGCTATGTCACATGAGCAGTACCAGATAAAGGCTAAAGATTATAAGTATTCGTTTTTGATCAGGGCGATTGGAAACTAATTTCGCTTAAAATGATTAGTCCATTTATCATCCTTTGCATGTGGGTGATAGCCATATGGGATAGAGAGGAACTTAGTGGCGTAAATTCTCGATCAAAACCAAATCCTTTTCAGGTACTTATCTATCTTTGACCTTATGGATGGTATGCCCCGGATTTTAATATTGATGTGTGCAGTGATGTTCTGTAGCTTGGGTGTAGCGATGGGTCAGGGTAATGTAGCTGCAACCATCAGTTTAAAAGAAGCCCTGCATCAGGTTGCAGAAAGGAACCAGATAACGATTACTTTTCAGGAAAGCCGCATTGAAGGACTAACCATTACCGGAGAAGTCAAGGAAGGTAATGCGGCTGAAGCCCTTTATGCGATATTGAAAGGAAAAGGGTGGGTGTTTGTTTTTACAGACCCTGCCCATGTTGTTTTACTGCCTTCTGCTGCGGTAAGTGAAGATATGGCCAGATTACTGGGCTTAAATAAATCTTTTGAGGAGAAAAATAAAACGGCGGGTTATGATGATTTTTTTGAAGGATTTAACGAGATACTGTCTTATGAAATTAAAGGTAGAATAACTGACGGGGCAACCGATGAGGTGCTTTCCGGAATAACACTCATGGTGGAAAACGCCTCCTATGGGGCGACCACAAACCAGCAGGGTAATTTCCACCTGACACTCCCTGTGGGAAAGCATACCTTACATATCACGGGTTTGGGCTTTCAGCCGCTTACACATGAGTTGGTTGTAAATGGAAACTCTTCAGCAGATTTTAAGTTATTTGAAGAAACACAGGAGCTTGATGAGGTGGTTATCTCGGGTTCACGCACACAGGAAACAGCGCTTAGCCTGGAAGGAAGTGTGGAAAAAATACCCATTCAATTGTTGACAGAGATGCCTGCTTTCCTCGGAGAAGTTGATATACTAAAGAGCATCACTTCCCTGCCGGGAGTGAGCTATGTGGGTGAGGGTGCCGGAGGTTTTAATGTACGCGGGGGCAGCGCAGATGAAAACCTGATTTTACTAAACGGTATTCCTATTTTTAACTCGAGTCATCTTTTTGGCTTTTTCAGTGTTTTCAATCCCGATGTGGTTGAGGGGTTTACGCTGTATAAAGGAGGCATTCCGGCGAAATATGGCGGAAGGATATCATCTGTACTGGACGTAGAATCAAGGTCCGGATATGGCCAGCCATTTACCATCACCGGGGGTATAGGGCCAGTGACAGGTAAGGTGACTGTTGAAGGGCCTTTGCTTTCTGAAAAGACCGGCTTTCTCATTGGTGCCCGGGCAGCATATCCCCATTGGATCATGAATAAAGTCAGGGTGGAGGAAGTCAATAAAAGCAGTGCCTCTTTTGTTGATATTAACACCCAAATTGATCATTACTTTAACGAATCCTCCAAAATTTCCCTGACCAGTTATTTCAGTACAGACCAATTTGCACTGTCAGGAGATACTACTTTC
Organism: Cyclobacteriaceae bacterium; assembly: GCA_029882675.1. Taxonomy (GTDB): domain Bacteria; phylum Bacteroidota; class Bacteroidia; order Cytophagales; family Cyclobacteriaceae; genus JAOUKJ01. The sequence continues at coordinate 6,121 of JAOUKJ010000139.1, read as the reverse complement.
TCCTGGAAAAATGCCGGGGCAAGCCTTCAATGGACGCACCACCTGAGCAATACCGAAACTGTTGAGATAAGAACTGTTTACTCAGATTATCAAAACAGGATTGAAGGCCATTCCGATGAGTTGGGATTTAAATACCTGAACAAGATTGGCTTTTCGGGATTAAAAGCCTCCTATTTTAAATTTTTCAATAACAACGACATTCTGGAAACAGGTATAGAAGTCAATCATTACAACCTGAAAACCGGGGAATTATCACCTGCTGGTGCGAACAGCCATCTCAATCAATTTCTACCCTTGCCTGATCGGGCCCTGGAGTCTTCTGTTTTTCTTCAGCTTGAAAAGCAGTTGAACAAAAGAATATCCGTTCTGGGGGGATTGAGGGGCTCTCTGTTTGCCCCACATGGGCCGGATTCCGAATGGCAATATGAGGATAACCTAAACCCTTCCCTGAGATCGGCCACAGAAATAAAGGAATATGGACCAATGGAAATTTACGCGCTTTATTGGGGTGCCGAACCCAGAATAAATATAAAATACACCCTGGACGAAAATGCAGGCCTGCGGTTTAGCTATACGCGCAACAGGCAGAATATTCATATGATTTCCAATACATTGGCCATTGCACCCACAGATTACTGGAAATTAAATGACAACTTCATCAGGCCAACACTGTCAGATCAGCTCAGTCTGGGATATTTTAAAAATTTTGAGAAGGGTGCGGTAACTCTGGAACCTTTTTATAAAAACAATCTTAATTTACTGGACTACCTTCAGGGTACAGCGGTTTTTCTTAATAAACAGTTGGAAACAGCGGTGATTAATACTGCGGGAAAATCATGGGGTATGGAAATGAAACTTGAGAAGGGAGGCCTGCTCAACGGATGGATAAGTTATACTTATACCAATAGCCGGTGGTTGTTCGATGATGGAAAAAGGCTGGATACCCAATTTGGGCACATTTATTTCCCGGCTGATCATGTGAAACCCCACGTACTCAGTGTCAATGCCAACTATAAATTGAGCAGGAGATTAAGCCTGAGTGCCAATTTTTATTATAGTACCGGACGGCCAGTGACTATTCCAGAATCGGGATATGGATACTTTGGTCGGATCATGGCCAATTACTCCGACCGCAATGCAGGCAGGGTGCCGGATTATCACCGTGCTGATATTGCCCTTGTGTTGAAGAGTAATTTAAAAAAACAAAAGCTCTACGATGCGAAATGGGTGCTTTCAGTATATAATGTATATGCGAGAAGAAATCCTTTTTCTGTCTTTTTCGCAACAACCCCATCGGGAATTTTACCCCAAGCTTATAAGCTTTCAATTCTTGGAACGGCTTTTCCTTCCATTACATATAACTTCAAAATAATTCCCGGCAATGGTTAAATATGCCCCCATATCTCTAGCTTTTGGCCTGGCTTTACTGGTGGCCTGTATAGAAAGGATTGACCTGGCTACACCTGACTATGTGAGAAAGCTTGTGGTGGAAGCATCTGTCACTACCCAGCACCAACCGTTGACGGTAAAGCTCTCGGAAAATGCGCCCTATTCTTCCAACCCAGACCTCTTCAAGCAGGGTATTCCGGTAAAAAATGCGATCGTAAAGGTCTATGATATGACCCTCAATACCAGTACAGGCTTTCAACAAACTAGTGATGGCATATACAGCAGCACGGATTCCTCGTTTTACGGGCTAGTAGGCAACACCTATTTACTTGAGATCATTATAGGTGAAAATACCTACCATTCTGAAGAAGTCACTATCCGACCGGTAGCCGCTATTGATTCGGTTTATTATAGCTTTCTGCCTGAAACCAACACGGTGGGTGTATTTGTAGACACCTGGGATTTGCCGGAAAAAGGGGATGCCTATAAATGGTCCTGGAAAGGGTATTATAAAATACTGACCTCCCTACCGGGACCACCGCTTTACCCCGATACCTTCGATTGCTGCGTGACATGCTTTATGCCTGTTCAGGGTTTTGATGTAAATCTCATGAGCGACACCTACATCAATGGGAATAAGATTGAGCGCAAGCAAGTAGCCGAAATACCTATGGACGATGTCTCTGATTTTTTAGTGGAAATAGAGCAACAAAGCCTCACCGAAGAAGCTTATGAATTCTGGAACAAACTACTGCTCCAGCGTCAGAGCAAAGGTGGTCTTTTTGATCCTTTACCGTTTAATATCCCGGGCAATATTTATAATATTAACAACAGGGATGAAATAATACTGGGCTTTTTTACGGCCACTGCTGTGGCTGAAAAACATGTGATGGTCAAAAGAAGGGAATTTTCAAATCAGCCCTTTAAGGTAATCAGTCAAAAAGATTGCCGGGACATCCCTTTTGCGCGAGAAAAAGTGCCGGATAACTGGAATTAGCATGAAGCAATTATTGTTTGTACTTTTTTTTTACGGGACTTTCCTGGGGATTTCCCAGCCAATATTCCACATCGGGTCTGATCAGGTCTACGGTTGTGGCGAGGGGGTGCCTTTTAAGGTGGAGGGTATAGAAACTGCGCCTGAAAAGGCTGCTTATTTTAGCATAAATTTGCTGGATAGTCAGGGTCAAAGTGCTTTTAAGCAATTAATACGTACATTTTCCGGATCAATTTTGGGTGAATTTAAAATCCCCGAAACATTGGTGTCAGGCACATACCTGATGGTTTTTTCCGGACTGGGCAGCGCGGGGTTGACAGAAATTTACAGGGGCCCTTTACAGGTTATCAACTTCAGCACTTTTTCGAAGGATCAGACGGGGGAATGCTGTGATGGCATGGACTTAACGCCGATGATTAAACCAACTTCAGAAGACCCATTGATTATCAAAGGAAAAATTGAGCATAAAACCAATCACATAAGTGATCAGGTAGTGATGTTACAGGCGCGGGGAGATACCCGATCCATTAAAACAGTAAAAACTGATGCAGCTGGATATTTCTCCTTTTCAAATATTTTGTTGGGGGAAGTGGAACTTCTCCTGTCAACACCCGGCCTTTCTGACGCTAAAATAACCCTGCTCAGCAACCCCTATAGCCTTGAGCAGCCCAATGAGCTGAAACCGTGGAAATTGCCGGAATCTGTCCTCCATCAAACAATGCTCACGCAAAAACTTATCGCCATAAACTACCCGGAAAAGGCACCCGTAGAGGAGAAAGACGTTGCACAAGAATGGGATAGAATTATTTTTCCGGACAAGTTTATTAAACTGGGAAGTACGGAAGAGATATACAGGGAGCTACTCCCCCTTACCCGGGTAAAAACCGCTGGAAAAGGAAAGTCCATTTACCTTTTGAATGTTCAGAATAATATGTTTTATAAAAGCATGCCGTTGTTTTTGATAGATGGTTTCAGGGTGGCCGACATAAACCAGCTTTTTGACCTTCCCCAGGATAATATCTATTCCATCAGCCTGAAATACGGTCCTGTAAGCCGGGATATGATCAATAAATATGGCGGTTTCGCTTATTATGGTGTTTTTAGTTTGGTCACACGATTCGGAAAACAGGTTCCTGATGATGGAAATTATCAAAAGGGACGAGGATTTATCACCTATTAAAAGGTATGCGCATTAATATCTGCCTATTTGAACCTCATTAAAACTACGGGATACCGGGGATTTATCTTAAATTTCGGGCCAGAAGTTTTTTCCGGAACTAATTAAGCTTCCCCTCATGCGTATAACTTACTATATATTCCTCTTTTTCGTTCAGGTGTTTCGCTTTATGCCTTTTTGGGCAGTTTATCTTTTTTCAGACTTCCTCCGTTTTCTGCTTTTATACCTTGTTCCATACCGGCGTAAGGTCGTGTGGAGCAATCTCACCAATTCATTCCCTGAGAAAAGTGACCGGGAGAAGAAGAAACTGGTCAGGGCTTTTTATAAAAACCTATGTGACATCCTTGTAGAAGGCGTGAAAGGTTTTACCATGAGTGGGGAGTCTATAGCCCGGCGTTACAGGTTTATAAATCCAGAGATCCTTAATGACCGGTTTGCCGAAGGCCAGAACATCATCGCGACCGGTGCGCACTACGCCAATTGGGAATGGGGTATCATGGCAGCACCGCTATTCCTGAAGCATAAAAACATTGCTTTTTATACCCGGCTCTCCAACAAATACCTGGATGTTTATATGCGGGAGAGCCGTGAACGGTTTGGATCTTCCCTGCTGCCTTCACAAAAGGTACGAAAGGCCTTTGTGGAGGAAAAAGTAAAACCCACTTCTTTTTTCTTTGGCGCTGACCAGGTTCCTTTCAGGTTAAAAGGCGTCCATTGGATGGAATTTTTAAATCAGGATACAGCATGTATGAAGGGCCCTGAATTTTTTGCCCGCATGTACAAGATGCCTGTGTATTATTTCGATGTACAAAGAGTAAGACGGGGCCATTATACGGTAGAGATATTTCTTTTGGAAGAAAAGTCCGGAGACACTGCTGACAATGAGATCACCGAGAAATACATGCGTTTTCTGGAAGGCCTGATCAGGAAAAAACCGGAAGATTATCTATGGACTCACCGCCGGTGGAAACGCAAGCGGACAAATTAAAAATTTGTTATATTGCATCACATCCTAAAAATAACCTAATCAACTCAAAAAGTAAGCTATGGAAGTGACCCGTACGTTCGATCTCCTAGACAGGTACAACGCGCTTTTTCCCGATAAAGAAGACGCCCTGGCTGGCAAGGTAAAAGGCCAATGGAAAAAATATAGTTCCAGGGAATACATTGAAAATGCCAACCTGATAAGCTACGGGCTCATGGCGCTGGGGTTAAAAAGCGGTGACAGGATAGCCACCATCTCCAACAACCGGCCCGAATGGAATTTTATGGATATGGGTATGGCCCAACTGGGGATAGTACAAGTGCCTTTATTCACCACCCTTGATGCGGCAGGCTACCAACGCATTATGGAACATGCAGAAGTGAAATTGGCGGTTGTTTCTGATCAATCCCTGTTTAATAAAATTAAAGGCTTTGCAGGTGAAATTTCCTTATTGGAAAAAATATACACTTTTGATGAGGTGGATGGAGCACCACATTGGAAAGAAATCCGGGATTTGGGCAGCCAAAACAAAGAAAAATACACTAATGAGCTCCTGGCAATAAAAAAGGAAATAAAACCAACCGATTGCGTTTCCCTTATTTATACCTCGGGTACTACAGGAAATTCCAAAGGTGTATTACTTTCCCACCAAAACCTGGTGAGCAATGGCAAGGCCGTGGCCGGCGTCTTTCAATTACAGCCCGGCCACCGCTACCTGAGCATCCTGCCCATTTGCCATGTGGGCGAACGGATGGCCATCTATCAGACCCAATATTCCGGGTGCAGTCTGTATTACGGGGAGAACCTGGGTACCATAGCTACAGACTTACAGGACATTAAACCCCAGGGCTTTGGGGCTGTTCCGCGTATTTTGGAAAAGGTATATGACAAAATTGTGCTCAAGGGACAGAAACTCACAGGTATTAAGAAAAAGTTATTTTTTTGGGCGTTGAATCTCGGGCTGAAATACAAAGCACATGGTGAAAACGGCCTCTGGTATGAATGTCAGCTTTTTCTGGCACGAAAAATTATTTTCAGCAAGTGGCAGGCGGCATTGGGCGGCAATATCATTTCGATAGGCGTGGGCGGTGCGGCACTCCAGCCCCGCCTGGAAAGGGTTTTCTGGGCTGCAGGTATTAAATTGCTGAATATGTATGGACTCACGGAAACATCGCCGGTGATTACCATCAACCGGGCTACCGCCCCCAACCTGATGTTAGGCACGGTGGGCTCCGTTATAGAAGGTGTGGAGTTGAAACTCGCTGATGATGGGGAAATATTATGCAAAGGACCCAATGTCATGTTGGGTTATTATAAAGATGAACAGGCCACTGCTGAGGCCATTGATCCCGAAGGCTGGTTCCATACCGGTGACATCGGAAAGCTGGAAGACGGTAAATTCCTGAAAATTACGGATCGTAAAAAAGAAATATTTAAGCTGTCAAACGGCAAGTATGTCTCACCACTGGCTGTTGAAAATATATTTAAAGAATCCCTGTATATCGACCAGTTGATGGTGATTGGCGATGGTGAAAAATTTGCCGGCGCCCTGATCTCCCCCAGCATGGATAACCTG
>JAOUKJ010000699.1 GCA_029882675.1 Cyclobacteriaceae bacterium | reverse complement strand
TGGGTATTTACCGCAATCCTTCCATGGAGGCTGATGTATGTAGAAAGCTGGCCTATGCCTATTCCACGCAAAACAAATACAGTGATTCCAGAGCCTATTTATTGCAGGCCCTGGGTATTGATTCTGCCTTAACCACCAATCAACTCGAAACCATTGAGGATTTTCGGCAACTGGGGCTGGTAGAGACCTATTTGGGTAATTATGCCGATGCGGAAAACAACCTCAGACGCTCACTCCACCTGAATGAAGGCATGGAGTCCAGCGCCAAAAATACCCATAAACGTTCGGCGGCAGATACTCACCTTGCCCTGGCACAACTCCACCTGACGTTGGGGAACTATGGAAAGGCAGGAGAAATGGCGGATAAAGCCCTTGATATTTATCAGGAGGTGCCCGGTGAATATGCCGGGATGACAGAAGCACTTCTCACCAGGGGTATGATAGCGACAGATGATGGCGATCTGGTGACTGGTATGGAAATGATCCGAAAATCAGCACAGATTGCTGAAGAAAACGGGATGCGGACAGCCCGGCAAAATCAGGCCCTGGCCAATGCCTTTACCCAGGCCGGTGATCTCGAGACAGCCCTGAAGCACATGCTCTTGTCGTTGGAGGAAGCAGAAAAGACAAACATCATTCCCCAGATTATCTGGTCGGCCATTGGGGTGGGGGATATGTACAACAAAACAGGATTGCCTGAACGGGCAAGAGAATATTATGAGAAGGCACGCAGACTACAGGTGGAAACCGGACAGGAAGGGGGCATGTCGGCTTCTTTGGAAGTGAGGACGGGAGACCTCCAAAAGGCCTATACCTTCTTTGAACAAGGGGGGGCGCTGATCGGGGCGGCACGGGCATCCATCGGGTTGGCAGACTATCATGCAGGAAAAGGCCGGATGGACAGTGCGGAATATTACCTGGATCAGGCCGGCGAATTTTACACCCGTGCCGAAACGCCGGAAGGGCAGGCCGAGGTGTTGCTGGAAAAGACGGCTTTGTTTATTGAAATGAAAAACGATGCAAAGGCAGAAATGGCCCTGGCCGAAGTGAAAAAAAGGACTGTCATTCCTCAGGATGAATGGAGGTTGGCCTTGTACCAGGGGCAACTTCATGAAAGGGAGGGAAGGCTTGATTCAGCCAGTCACTATTACCTGATATCGATCAGCCTGGTGGAGAGCATACGGGCGAAAATGCGTGTGGATGAATTAAAATCGGCCTATTTGAATGATAAACTAAGGCCGTATGAACGCCTGGTTAGTATGCAATTGGAGGACAATACCGAAATGGCCTTTAATTTGTCGGAACGGGCCCGGTCACGGACTTTTCTCGACATGCTGGGCAATGAACACATCGCTGCTAAGCAAACGGCCGATGTAGCGTATGTTGCCCGGGAGCGGGAGTTGAGGCTGAAAACGGCCCGGTTGCAGGCTGAGTTGGGTAAGGTGACTTTATCGAGAGGAGCCCGCACAGGCCTGCAACGTGAAGTATTGCAAGCTCAAAGAGAACACGAAGAGGCCCTGCTCCGGCTGAAACTACAGGATGATGCCTACGGGATGGCGCTGGATGTGATACCACCGCCAACGGCAGAAATACGGGCAGTGATTCCTTCCGGTGAAGTGATGCTGGAGTATTGGGTCAGTCGGGATCAAACAATCATCTGGATCCTTGACAGGAAAAGCATCCGGGCTATCCGTGTAGAGGTGACCAGGCAGGAACTGGAGCGATTGGTCAGGGGTGTTCGCAACGGGATACAGTATCGTGATGAGCAAGCCACAGCTACTTTTTTACAAACCTTAAGTGACAAACTGATTGCACCTGTGGGCAGGTTGTTAAAATCCTATAAACGTATTACCATTGTCCCCCATAAAACCCTGCATTTTCTGCCTTTTCATGCACTACCCTGGGAGAAAGGCTTCTTCAATGATCAATTTGCTATTTCATATGCCCCATCAGCCGCTGTTTACCATTATGTGCATCAGCAGGAAGAAACACAACAAGGGTGGCTGGCTATGGCCCTGGGCAACCTGAGTCTTTCGGGGTTTTCAGCATTACCAGGCACCCTGGAAGAGGCCGCTTTTATTGCCGAAAAGGCACGAGGAGCCACGGTTCGTGTATCTGAAGCAGCTACTGAATCCTTTTTTAAGGAAAATGCTCCTCAATTTGGCAATATACACCTGGCAACACATGGTGTGATGAACGACATCAATCCCATGTATTCCTATGTGTTACTCAATAGTACA
>JAOUKJ010000138.1 GCA_029882675.1 Cyclobacteriaceae bacterium | reverse complement strand
TGCCTGGATGACGCCAAAAAGCTTTATTCGGGCTTTGATCTGTGTCATCCCGGCACTTCAGTCTCCATGACCATCAACGGCCCTGCACCCATGATGCTGGCCTGTTTTATGAATGCAGCCATCGACCAACAATGCGAATTGTATATCAGAAAAGAGGGACTGGAAGAGAAGACAAGAAAAACCATAGAGAAAGCATATCAGGAAAAGGATTTGCCCGTGCCTGCATATTACGGCGACCTGCCCGAGGATCACAATGGCCTGGGGTTGATGCTACTGGGCACCAGCGGTGACAAGGTGCTTCCCCCGGATGTTTATGCCAACATAAAAAAAGAGACACTTTCAAAAGTAAGGGGCACTGTCCAGGCCGACATTCTCAAAGAAGACCAGGCCCAGAACACCTGTATCTTTTCCACTGAATTTGCGCTCCGCTTGATGGGCGATGTACAGGAATATTTTATTCAAAACGAAGTCAGAAATTTTTATTCAGTCTCTATATCGGGATACCATATTGCGGAGGCCGGAGCCAATCCCATCACACAACTGGCCTTCACCCTGGCCAACGGCTTTACGTACATCGAGTACTATCTGGGGCGGGGGATGGACATTGATGACTTCGCCCCCAACTTCTCCTTTTTCTTTTCCAACGGCATAGACCCCGAATACGCAGTTATAGGCAGGGTATCACGCCGTATCTGGGCCAAAGCCATTGCCGGACTGTACAAAGGCAATAAAAGGTCTCAGATGCTGAAATACCACATTCAGACTTCCGGACGGTCGCTACACGCCCAGGAAATTGATTTCAATGATATTCGCACCACTCTACAGGCTCTATACGCCATTTATGACAACTGCAATTCACTGCACACCAATGCATATGATGAAGCCGTTACGACCCCTACGGAGGAATCCGTACGCCGGGCAGTAGCCATCCAGTTGATCATCAATAAAGAGCTCGGGCTGGCCAAAAATGAAAATCCTTTGCAAGGTTCATTCATCATTGAAGAGCTCACCGACCTGGTAGAAGAGGCCGTGATGATGGAGTTTGACCGGATTACCGAGCGGGGTGGGGTGCCCGGCGCTATGGAAACCATGTACCAGCGCAGTAAAATACAGGAGGAAAGTCTTTACTACGAGACAAAGAAACACAGTGGAGAATACCCCATCATCGGAGTAAACACTTTTCTGAGTTCCAATGGTTCTCCTACCATCATCCCGGGTGAAGTAATCCGGGCCACGGAAAGGGAAAAAGAAGACCAGATCACAACCCTTAGGAACCTTAACCTGGCCAAAGAACCGGAAGCAGAAAAAGCTTTAACGGACATCAGGGACAAAGCACTGAAAGGAGATAATTTGTTTGAGGCCTTTATGGATGCGGTTAAAGTCTGTTCATTGGGGCAAATCACCCGATTGCTTTTTGATGTAGGCGGTCAGTACAGGAGAAGTATGTAGGGCGTAGAGGTAAGAACTTGAGGATGCAATCAGTAAGTAGTAGGAAGCTGTAAGCCATAAGCAGTAAGCAATATGTGGGGATTGCAGTACACCCTTATCGGGGAGAGGCATATTGGGTTTAAAGCAGATCATACCACAAATGAGTCATGGTTTGAATAAGAAGGCTGAATTACGGGATGTCTTCCCAAATTGTAAAACAACGTATTTACACAACAGGTATAGCGGAAAAAATTAAAAATGTGGTACACTTAACCCGGTTTGTGCAATAGGGCTTGTCATGAGGGTTAAAAAGCTGACTGTATTCTATGCCCAAAAAGACAGGTCGTCAAAAATCCGCGTTTCAGATCCAATAAAAAAGGGAAGCAATTGCCTCCCTTCATATCTCTTATCTATTAATTTTTTTAAATCGCTATTCCGATAAAGGACTTAAATGCGAGCCCCATCAGCCCGGTAATAAGCATTGTAATACCCAATCCTTTCAGGCCATCGGGCACATTGGAATACCGCAATTTTTCACGAATGGCAGCCAGGGCTACAATAGCAAGCAACCAGCCTATTCCTGAACTAAATCCAAATACTGTTGCCTCCGGCAGTGTATAACTACGCTGTACCATAAACAGTGAAGCACCTAAAATAGCACAGTTTACGGCAATAAGTGGTAAAAATATACCCAAAGTACCATAAAGTGCAGGGGAGACTTTCTCAATAATCATTTCTACCAATTGTACCATTGACGCGATTACAGCGATAAACATAATAAACTGTAGAAATTCCAGATCAACATCTGCAAAAGCGGGGTCAATCCATACCAAGGCCCCTTGCTTAAGCACATATTCCTGAATAAGCCAATCTAATGGCGCGGTAATGGTCAGTACAAAGATTACGGCTACTCCCAGGCCAATCGCCGTAGATACTTTTTTGGAGACCGCAAGGAAGGAACACATGCCCAAAAAATAGGCAAAAATCATGTTCTCGATAAAAATTGACCTTATTCCTAAGCTAAATAACTCGCCCATGGTATTATATTTTCTTTATTAACAATATTAATGTTCTACATAACCAGTACGTGACCGCTGTATCCATATCAGGATACCCAGCACCATAAAGGCGCCAATGGAATCTACCATTAACGAATTGTTCGGGAAATTGGCAAGGCCGATGGCTTCAAATACCTTAAAGTCAAACACGGAACCAGATCCCAGCAATTCACGGAAGAACGCCACGGTGAGAATCACCCAGGCATACCCCATACCACTTCCCAGTCCATCTAAAACCGAATCGTAGGGTTTATTTCCCATAGCAAACGCCTCTAGTCGCCCCATCACAATACAGTTGGTGATAATCAATCCGACAAACGCACCAAGCACTTTGTACATGGGGTAGTTGTAAGCCTTAAGCAACTCAGAAACCAGCGTAACTAAAGTAGCTATCACGGCAAGTTGAACGATGATCCTCACCCTGTTTGGTACAAAATTCCTTATCATTGAAATGATCAGGTTGGAGAAAACAATCACGAAAACCACGGCTATTGACATGATAAGCGTGGGCTCTATTTTCACAGTTACTGCCAAGGCCGAACAGATCCCCAATACCTGCACGGTAACCGGGTTATCGTCATTGAGCGGATCAGTGACAAACTTTTTTCTCCTTTTAGACAGCAAGGGTTCGGTGGCTATTACAGTCTCCTCTGCTTTTTGCTCGATAGTTTCGGTACTCATATATTTCCCTTAATTTCTTAGCGTAATAATCAAAATTTAATACTTACGGATCAACTTCCGTTTTTCATTTTTGAAAAATACTTCTGATAGTAATCGAGGTATTTTTTCATCATATCATTCACTCCACGGGCCGTAAGAGTAGCTCCTGACAAGCCATCTACTTCATTCGGTCTGTCGGTAAAGGCATCAATACTCGCCTGTCCGCCTCCGCTTTCGCCTTTTAGCATCACAATGGATACAAAATTACCGTTGGCATCAAACATTTTTTTACCAATGTATCGCTGTTGAATGGATTTATCTCCGATTCTGGCGCCCAAACCGGGTGTTTCAGCCTTATGTCCAAAAGACACCCCTGCGATACTTTCGAAGTCCTTATCCACCGCTACAAACCCCCATATTTTATCCCACAAACCGGATCCATATACCGGCAGGATAAAGGCATCTATTTGATCGGGGTTTGATTCATTCATATACATAAACACCGGATATAGCCTTTCTTTATAATCTTTCTTATAGTTTCTCGCGACATCGACTTTTTCAGCGACAACAGTTTCACCTTTTTCATTGGTTGTAACTTCATTGCCCTGGATATCCACAACCACAGACCTGATCCGCTGAGAATACATATTCAGCACATCGCTTTCTTTGTTTATTTCCATCACCGCACTGAGAATCTGACTTTTCGTATCATACTCAATGGATTTCAACTGGGCTGGTCTCAAGGCCTGGTTGGCCAGGGCCAGCACACCCCCAACGACAATGGTCATGATAAGGGTAAACCGTATAATATATGCGTTAGACTGTTGCACGTTGTAGCCTCCTTTTTTTGTTTGCACTCACTACATAAAAATCAATTAACGGGGCGAATACGTTCATGAGAAGTATTGCCAGCATAATGCCTTCGGGGTAAGCCGGGTTAAGCACCCTGATAACGACCGTAAGCATGCCAATGAGTAATCCGTAGATCCACTTGCCGGTTTCCGTTTGGGCGGCTGTTACCGGGTCTGTCGCCATAAATACAGCGCCAAAGGCCAGGCCTCCCATGACCAGGTGGTAGTGGGCAGGAATGTACATATATTCATTAGCCCCAAACAGGTTAAACAAATAACCCATGGCATAAGCACCAACAAAGGTACTTACGATAATTTTCCAACTTCCCACGCCGGTAAATATCAAAATCATGGCACCAATCAGACACATTAATACCGATGTCTCTCCGATGGAGCCTGGCAAAAAGCCAAAGAACATTTTATTGAACTGATACATCTTAGCTCCCCAGTGCCCATTGAGGTTGTCAAGCACAAGATGCGTATTATTGAGTTTTGCACTTTCGTTGGATGCGGCAGTATACAATGCTTCATTTTTCGCTGAAGGATCATCTGTTTTCTTATTAAACAGTTCTACCGTATTTTTTCGAGCTGTGGAAGCCAGTGAGGAAGATTCAGCAGCGATAGCCAATGGGGTAGCCCCGGAATATCCCGCTACAATTTCCGTTTTATCTTCGGGAAGAACCGTCCATACTTCGCCAGAGATTTGCATTGGATAAGCAAAGTACAGGAATGCCCTGGCCGTGAGCGCGACATTAAGAATATTCATTCCCGTGCCCCCGAAGGCCTCTTTAGCAATAACAACCGAAAAGATAGCAGCCATTGCCACTTGCCATAAAGGAAGGGTTGCAGGTACCACCAGTGGGATCAACATCCCTGTCACCAGGTAGCCTTCATTTACAGGGTGTCTCCTGATGGTGGTAAAGACAAATTCAGTACCCAGGCCTGCAGCATAACTTACGATGACAATAGGCACAACCTGAATGGCACCAAAAATAAACTTGCCCCATAAATCAGCTTCCTGTCCAATGGCCAGAAAATGTTGATGTCCTACATTCCACATACCAAACAGTAAACAGGGGAGCATTGCAACAATGACGGTGTTCATTAACCGTTTCATGTCAATGGCGTCCTTTATCTGCACACCGGTCTCTTTGGTAGTGTGATCAGGGACAAAAAAGAATGTTTCAAACGCTTCAAAAACGAAATACAATTTCTCCCATTTCCCACCTTTATCAAAGTTGGGCTTAGCGTTATCAAATATTTTGCGGATAAATTTCATATTATTATGAAAGCCTCTAAATCAATTAACTATACTGTATTAAATCCAGCCCTTCCCTGAGAATTTCCTGGATATCACTTTTGGAAACATCAACGAATTCACAAAGCGCAAGATCTTCTTCAATCACTTCATATATTCCCAGGCCTTCCATATCATCAAAATCTTCGGCCAAAATGGCTTTGATCAGATACATGGGCAGGATGTCCATAGGAACTACCTTTTCAAACACGCCGGTTTGAACAAAAGCACGGGGTTCTCCATAGGTATTTGTATTGACACTAAATTTCTTATTTGGAAAAAGAAATGCCAATAAACCCAATGCCTTATGGATACTCGGTTTACTTAATGTAGGAAGCACCCACCCAAAGGGCACAAACTGGTCTCCTTCTTTAACAACCGTGATCTGCTGATCAAAATATCCCAAATGACCATCTTCATCAATTTTACGTCCGGTTAGTACGTTTCCTGATATAAACCTTACATGGTCACTCTTCAAATTATCTTTTGTAAACTTATTAATACAAGCTCCGGCATAGGTCTGATAATACTGTGGGTGCTCTACTTCGGGGCCAGTGAGGGCCACCAGTCTGGAAGTATCATACCTTCCTTCAAGGAATAGTTTACCTATTTCAATCACTCCCTGAGGCCGGATAGTCCATACAATATCCCCTTTGCATATGGGTGCAAGGTGATGTATCTGGACACCTGGATTCCCCGCAGGGTGTGGGCCAAAAAACTTATTTAGCTGAACGTCTTTTGCGTGGGCAAAAATATGGCTCACTTCCGACTTTCCATCAATATTTAAATGGATAACACCGGTGGTGAATTTTTTCAACACTTCAATGCCAGCCTGAAAATACTGATCTTTCCCTTTATAGAGTAAATCAGCGTCCGGAGCCAGTGGATGTGTATCAAAAGCAGAGATCACAATTGTTTTTGGTGTCTCTTCCGGATTGGCAATAACCCCAAAAGGACGTTCGACCAACGTAGGCCATACGCCAGCCTCCAACATTTTCTCCCTGGTCTCTTCCTGTGACAACTTGACAATTTCAGAAATGGAATGGCTTCCATAATCTTCATAGTCCTGTTTCTCATCTGCAATAACCAGTACTTCCAGTATCTTTCGTTTTTCACCACGCACAACTTCAGCTATTTCTCCACTTACAGGAGCGACATGCTTTATGCGGTCATTTTTCTTGTCAACTAATACGGGAGTACCAGCTTTCACCCGATCACCTTCTTTTACAAGTAATTTTGGGCGTTGTATACCATGAAAACTGGAAGGTTTGATCGCAAATGTTCCGGGCTGTTCACATTTGCCTATTATTTTCTCTGCTTCCCCGGCAAGCTTAATATCAAACCCCTTCTTTAATTTTATATGCTTAGACATGCGTCGTAATCGAATTGAGGTAGCTTCTTTAAACCGAGGGCAAAATTAAAAAAAAATACACCGCAATTACCTTTTTTACACGTAAAAAAGCATAAAAAAATACATGACATTTTCAGAATGGCGAAATCATGCCATATCAAGGTGTAATCAGCATTTTTGACCGGGCTAATAATTCAATTTTTTTTACTTGTTCCTCAAAGGTCAGCGCTGTGGTGTCAATAACTATTGCATCATCAGCCTGCCGCAAGGGACTCTCTTCTCTGTTGGAATCAAAATCGTCCCGTTGTTTAATATTATCTATGATCCCCTCCAATGACCCGGCAAGTCCTCTCTCCACTAATTCCAGCTGACGCCTTTTAGCTCTCACTAACACATCGGCTACCATAAAGATTTTCAATTCAGCATCCGGAAGGACTGTAGAACCAATATCACGCCCATCCATCACTACCCCCTTATCCCGGGCGATATCGCGCTGTATCCGTGTCATTTTATCCCGGACGACTTTTAATGCACTTACCCTGCTCACATTTTCAGACACCTCCATTGACCTGATCTCATTTTCAACATTTTCACCATTAAGAAAAATAGCGCAATGATCACTTGCTTCGCTGAAATTAAAAGTAATGTCAACCAAAGCCAACAGGCTTTCGATCACATCTTCATCATGTATGTCTGCCTTTTTGCGCAGTACTTCCAGCGTAATGGCTCTATACATAGCCCCGGTATCCAGGTATATATAACCCAGTCGCTGTGCCAGTTCCCTGGCTGTTGAACTTTTCCCGCACGCGCTATATCCATCAATGGCAATATTTATTTTATTCATCATCAACAATCTTTCAAGGGACAGGGGATTGGCTTTTTAGGATTGAGCTTCCCATGGGGCTTACGGGACGATGCACAGGACATCATCACCAACGCCAGCAATATACATAGCCATTTCATTTTCATATATTCTTATTATTATTAAGCCCTGAAAGAATCAACGCCTTTCAGGCAGAACTTATTCTCTATTTAAACGTAAAATAAAGTAAAAAGACAATACCATGGGACGTAAACCGGAAGGAAAAGCGGAAAATTCGTTAAAACACTTTGGAAAGAAGGTAGACGAGATGATCAGTGACCTGAAAAGCCTGAAGGAAAAGGCGACAGAACAGTACAGTGACCAAATTGAAGAACTCAAAAGGAACAAAGAAACCTTTAAAGAGGAAATTGATTCCATTAAGGAGAGCAGTAAAGGTAAATGGACGGAAATAGAAGGCCGTTTGGAAAAAGCCGGCCATGAATTAAAGGAAGCTTTTAAGACTGCTTTCCATAAGGAAAAGGAGGGGAAAAATTAATTTAACGATTAGAACCGCAATTATAAAGTCATAAAAAAAAGCCACACCTGGTAAGTGTAGCTTTTTTTTTAATGAATATGGTTGGCTAATTTATCCGATGGATACTCTTTCAAATTGAGTAACCGTCAGGCCATTCACCACTGTATTCAGGTATTTTCCAACTGTTAAAGAGCTGTCTTTCACAAAAGCCTGCTCTAAAAGAGTACTGTCCTTAAAGAATTTCTGCAATTTACCCTGGGCAATTTTATCAATAATTTGATCAGGTTTACCTTCTGCCCTGGCCTGCTCACGGCCTATTTCAAGTTCTTTTTCGATAACAGATTGGTCTACGCTATCCTTATTGACAGCAATAGGAGACATGGCTGCGATCTGCATACCTACATCTTTACCGGCTTGTTCCACATCATTTCCACCTGTACCCTGCAGTGCTACCAACACACCGAGTTTATTGCCTGCATGGATATAAGGAATAACAGCTTCACCTTGCATTCTCACATAGGCGCTTACTTCTATTTTCTCGCCAATTTTACCGATAAACTCAGTAATTTTCTCTCCGATGGTCAGATCTCCCAACTTAGCCGTCAACAAATCTTCTTTACTTGATGGATTGCTTTCGAATGCTACTTTCAAAATATCTTCGCCAAGACCGAGGAAGTCTGCATTTTTACCCACAAAGTCTGTTTCACAATTGAGTGCTATCAAAACACCTTCGGTTTTGTCATCATTGGTCATGACAAGCACAGCACCTTCTTTTGCATCACGGTCTGCTCGGGAAGCAGAAACCTTTTGTCCTTTTTTCCTTAAAATTTCAATTGCCTTTTCGTAGTCTCCATCTGCTTCAACCAGGGCCTTTTTACAGTCCATCATGCCGGCGCCGGTCATTTGCCTAAGCGTATTAACTTCTTTTGCAGTAATTGCCATTTTCAAAAACTATTTTTGTTTTAAAATATTTTAATTAAAAAAATTGAACACCAGACCAGGCCTGATGTTCAATAATATTTTTCAATATAGAAATAGAAATATTA
>JAOUKJ010000137.1 GCA_029882675.1 Cyclobacteriaceae bacterium | reverse complement strand
AACCAGGGATTGGACCACGAGTAAACCAACAAGTACGGTGATCATTTTTGCCAACCCGGCGTAGTGCCCAAACACCACATAGGTGTCCAGCGTGTATTGTATCAAAACGGGTACCAGTGGAGCCAGAGCACCCAATAAAATAGTGAGCAATATCAATAGATAAAATTTTACCTTATAGGGTCTTACAAACGTAAGCAGACGTTTAAGGACTTTAAAATCGACAATATTGCCAGATACTGGTTTTGTTTTTTCCAAAATTTACTGTTTAATAATATCTTCAGGGTATTTTACACTGACCAGAAACAAGCCTCCGGCCGGCGCGGCAGCACCGGCTCTTTTTCTATCCCTGGCCAAAAGAATATCTTTAAAATCCCCTACGGAAATTTTTCCTTCCCCCACATCGATCAGTGTGCCGGTCAGTGCCCTGACCATCCCCCTTAAAAAACGGTTTGCTGTCACATGAAAAGTAAGGATATTACCTTGTTCTATCCATCGGGCCTGCTTCACATTACAAATGAACGTATTTACATCGGTTTCACCTTACTAAAACTCTCAAAATCCTGCTCTCCAATTAATAATTCAGCGGCTTTGTTCATACCATCTACATCCAGGGGACGGTAAAACATCCAGGCCATCCCCATGAGAAAAGGATCGGGGACGCGGCTGATACGGTATTCGTATGAGCGTTCATAGGCATCAAAACGGGCATGGGCTCCTTCATTTACCTGATGGATCGCTCTTATAACGATCGAATTGGGCAAAAAAGAATTGATGCTGTAAAGAAACTCATCATTATTAATGGGCTGATTAATATCTGCATGAAAATATTGCTGCTGACAATGAACCCCGGTATCTGTGCGCCCGCTGCCCACTATTTTAATATCCTCACGCAACTGAAGAGAGCAACACTTTTCAATAGTAGACTGAACGGAATTGGCGTTTTTCTGTGATTGCCATCCATGAAAATCTGTTCCTTTATATGCAACCTCAAAAAAATAGCGCATAGGGTGTATAACTTTTCCTGTTTTTAAAGTAGGGTATTTTTAAGACCTTTATCGTTTTTCTCCAAATGCAAAAATAACCAAAATGCCTGAGATGTAGTAGAAGATGTAAAGAAGAAGGGGAAATCGGGCTTAAAACTTGCTGCTTTCTTTTTACTCAAAGTGCCTGAATCAGTTGGGTGCCATACAGGAGATAAACAATAAAAAAGGCCGTGAGACTTATTGAGGTAAGTGTATCTGCGATTAAAATATTTGTTGTCCGCTTTATGCTGACCAGAATAAATACGAATATTGGAGCAAAGGCAAGGGTCAGGTGAATAAGATAAAAGGTTTTGTCCGAAAGGAGCAAAAACAAGGCTGTCAGAAAATAGACGGCAAGAAAACCGAATTTGATTTGATTTTTACTAAAATAGACCAGTGGAAAGGCCAGGGAAATAACCGCAGGAATGATGAGACGCGATTTTAGAAGGTGTCCGGCTGAGTAATGGTTAATCAGGCAATAAAGGAGAAAAAACAAACCCAATCCCAAAATATATTCCCGGGCTTTTGGCAAGGCCTTTTCAGATCCTACATATAGTATAAGCGTAATTACGGCAAGGGGCCAGACGGTACTGGCCAGCGAGGATGTTAGTACAGAAAAAACAATGAGAAATAGAACCGAAAAAATCAATAGGATAATCCGATGACTTTTCTTCTGTGCTGAAACCAATCCGGATAAAGCATGGGCCATTAAAAGAAAAACCAGATAGGGGCCAATGGCCATTCCAATATTTTTACCTGTATAATTTGGTGAAATGCTGATGACAAAAACAAATAGTGGAAAGTATAAAAGAAGACTTAGGGGCTTCAAAGACTTTAAAACCATACCCATACTTTGCTTCAGATTCCTTTTTGATAAAGTTCTTCCAATTTTGTTCGATCCGAATCCGGAATACTACTGGAATTGATCAGCTTAAAAAGATCTCCTTTACTTTTAATGTTGTACTTATTTTTGATTGAATCTTTGGCTTTTAACAGATCATTTTTGTGTTTAATTACAAAAAATAATACAATCTGAAATAATAAAGCAAAAATAACTATAGATAATAGCAAACCCATATTTATTAAATTTAAACCCTAATCTGCACAGCAAAGCTAACATACGACATTTTATGCAAAAATGATATCATTTTCACGTATTTTTTTATTGAATGCCTTACATCCGCAGGCAGCTTTCAGTAACATTTAACAATGTATTAAATATAACCGAATACGCTGTTTTTAATCTAAAGGTTACTCACCTATTCAAGTGCACCAAAAAATATTTATTTTAGATATTTTCCCGGCCCCCGGGCCGGGAAAATATCTTTTTTTTATTCCTAAAATTCGCTTGCCGATGTTAGGAAATGACCAAATAATCTTTTTGACTTCCTTTGGCTGTTTCCTCGTATTTTGCTTACCTTTAAATCCTGCTGGCTTCCAATATAAAAGGGTTGGCTAATGAAAATAAAAGGGTTAATTTTTGGCTTTATCATCTACCTCAGCTTGTTTTCTATACAAGCGCAGACAATATATACTGTAACCAGTACGGCCGATAATGGTTCAGCAGGCACTTTACGCTACTATGTAAACAACGCCACCAGTGCCGGAGATCAAATCAATTTTGATAATTCCCTTTCAGGATTAACCATTTCCTTAACAGACACATTATTAATCGTAAAAAATAACCTGACCATCAATGGTGACATTAATGGAGATCAGGTGCCGGATATTACGATTGGAAGTAGCTCCAGTGTAGATGGTATAGTTATTAAAGGATCTTCAAATACCCTTAGCTACCTTCACCTGGTGGAGTTTAATTCGGGAGGAAACGCCACGATATCCCTGGATGGTGCCGGAGCGACCAATAATACCATTAGGGGTTGTTATATTGGCACCAATGCCACGGCCACAGGCGTTTCAGGAACGGCCGGCAACTTGCGCGGTATAGAGGTCATCAACGGGGCCTCGTCCAATAATATAGGAGATGGCAGTGTTGCCGGACGGAACATCATCTCCAATAATGCTGTTGGCATATATATCAGTGCCTCCAATAATAACAGTATACTGGGTAATTACATTGGAACCGATATCAGCGGTGTTTCAGCAATACAAAATACAGGCCCTGGCATTAGTATAATCAATAGTACAGGCAATAATATTGGCGGAAATTCTACCGGACAGGGCAACGTAATATCAGGAAATAATTGGGAAGGAATAAGTATTTCCTCCGGTTCGAGCGATACCCGGATACTCGGTAACCTCATTGGTACTGATGCCTCCGGTACTATCGATTTGGGAAATGGCCGGGATGGTATATTCATAGAATCAGAATCGGGTAGTACAATCATAGGGGATGGGACAGCCGGTGGGCGAAATATAATCTCAGGCAATGGAAACCAAGGAATAGAACTCAACAATTCAAGCGATAACATTCTTTTAGGCAACTATATCGGGCTGGACGTGAATGGAGTGTCCGCATTGGGGAATACGAGCGATGGCATCTATCTTTTCAACGGATCTACAAACAACAGCTTTGGGGATGGCACTGCCGCCGGACGTAATATTATTTCGGGCAATGGGAATCACGGTATGCGGATGGCTTCAGGCACAAATAGTGTCACGGGCAATTACATCGGTACTGATGCCGGTGGTACTACGGCCATCGGGAATGCGGGCTTTGGTATTTTTATTACCGGCGGTACCGCTCATAAAATCGGGGGCACCAATGCCGGGGAAGGTAATCTGATTTCGGGAAATATTACGGGCATTGGCATTGGGTCGAGCGTGGGAAATGAAGTGCTGGGCAATTACATTGGAACAGATCTTACCGGTTTACTTCCTGTGGCAAACACGAATGAAGGGATCAGGATATCCGTTGGACAGAACAGCAAAATAGGTGACGGCACGGCTTCAGGCAGAAATGTTATCTCCGGAAATAGTGCCGATGGCATTCTGATTACAGGTTCCAGTTCTACAGGAAACCTTATTTCGGATAACTACATCGGGCTGGGGAGTGACGGTATCACTACGTTGGGCAATGGGGCCAACGGAGTACTCATAGAATCAAATGCCAACACCAATACCATTGGGCTGAATACCATCACGGCCAACAGTGGAGACGGCATAAAAATCGATGGTCTGGCTGCAGCAGGCACCCTGGACAACATCCTAACTCAAAATTCAATATTCAGTAATACAGGAGCCGGGACCACCGTGGCCAATGGCGCCCAAAATGGTGTCTCTCCTCCAATTATCACTACACAGGCCACAAATGGCACCGTGGCAGGGACAGGTACACCCGGTGCCACGATTGAAGTATTTGCAGATCCTGCTGATGAGGGTAAAGACTATCTGGGAAGTACTTTGGTAGATGGCGCTGGCAACTGGTCGCTGGTCATTGATCCTGCTGATATTTCAGGAGGGAGCCCCTATGCCACAGCCACACAAACTGTAGAGGCGAATACTTCCGCTTTTTCCGATCCACTATTGCTGGACTTATCGTTTATTGTGGTCAACACCAATGATTCCGGTGGCGGCTCCCTCCGGTGGGTCATTGAAAATGCCAATGGCGTAGCGGGTGCCAGCAGTGTTATTTTCGATATCCCCAATACAGATCCCGGCTATTCCATCAATGGCGCTGAAGAACGGTGGACCATCTCGCCACTCACTGACCTGCCTGATATCGTAAAGCCACTTGTTCTCGATGCTGCGAATCAACCCGGTACGGGAAATTATAAAATAAAGATCGATGGCGGGGGCACCCTGGATGACGGGTTTTATGCTACGGCAACAGTGGAAATCTACGGATTTTACATAACGGGTTTTCGGGCTGTCAACGGTTCAACAGGAATTTATCTCACCGGTGCTGCTGCCAACTCAAAAGTAGGGGCTTCTGGAAAAGGGAATGTGATCAATAATTGCGGACAAGCCATCTATGTAACACTGGCAGACTGGATAGAAATCAAAGGAAACCTGATAGGTACCGATGAAACGGGCGTTGCCGCTATTTCCAATGGAACGGGGATCAATTTTCCCTCAAATTCAGGCGGAAACACCGTGGGGGGTGATCTGCCCGGGGAAAGGAACATTATTTCGGGAAGTACGGGCAATGGCATCAATGTAAACGCCGGGGGAGCCCAAACAATTATTGGTAATTACATCGGTACGGATATTACCGGGCTGGTAGCCTTGCCCAATGGGGAAGGCCTTCAGTTCGGCACCAGTGGAAGTAATGTAGTCCGAAACAATGTTATCTCAGGCAATACAGGTAATGGTATTGAGTTGGTATTCACCAGCAACAGCACCTACCAGGGCAACTTCATCGGCGTTGGGGCTGATGGAATAACCCCCCTGCCCAATAATATCGGATTCATGACCACCGGGACTATTAACATTGATAATAATTTGATTGGCGGCACCGGTGCCGGAGAAGGAAATATTATTGCGCACAATACCAATCAGGGCGTATGGATCAGGCATTCAAGCTTTGATTTTAATCAGATAACAGGCAACCGTATTTTTTGCAATGGAGGACTGGGTATTGACCTGAATCTGGACAATGCTTTTAGCCAATTTGGCAACGATGGAAAAGCAGCGCCGGTCATCACCGGATTTGATGCAACTTCAGTGTCCGGTACCGGCGTAGATGGCGATGTGGTGCATGTATATCGCGACAATTCAGGTTGCCTTCCATTACAAGGGGCTGAATATTTGGGTAGTACCGTTGTAAATACGGGCCTCTGGACATTGGGTGGACTCACACTCGATCCAATCAATGACCTGATCAATGCTACAGCCACTGACGCTTCCGGAAACACTTCAGAATTTGCAAATAATTATGGCGAAATAGCCGTTTTCCTCGGATCGGACAATACGGGAACCGAAATTACAGATGGACAGGCATCAGCTGCAGACATGGGGTCGTTCTATATCGGGACTGACGGGGAACAACTTATCACCATCGAAAATTTAAGCCAGGTTCCGCTGACAATTAGCGAAATAAAAATCACAGGAACTGATTTTACCCTCGCGAACGTTCCTTTGCTAGTTGCCCCACTCAGTACTTCTACTTTCAGCGTACATTTTAGCGGGAGCGTTGCAGGTACCTTCAGCGCCACACTGACCATCACCAATGACGATACAGATGAGGCCGTATTTGACTTTCCCATATCAGGCAGCATCCTTCCCGGTTCGGATATTGCAGCCTTTGACGGGCCGGATAATCTGGGTGCTGAAATATTTAACGGGCAGCTGACGGTAGTTGATTTGGGTACAAGTACTTTAGGAAATGACCTGATATACTCCATCACGATTGATAGCAAAGGTACGACCGACCTGGGTGTTGAAATAATCTCATCAGCTAGTCCTTCTTTTAATATAGCCAATACCCCAACGATTATTACGGTAGGCAACCAGGCCACTTTTACCATTACTCTTTCGGGGGCTGTATTAGGAACTTTTAATACAGATATTTCAATTTTTAGTGATGATCCGGATGAATCCACCTTTGTTTTTCCTGTGACAGGGAATATTATTGACCCTGAGATTGCCGTGTATCAGGGGCCAGATGTGTCAGGAACTGAAATATTTGATGGTCAAATTACTCCTGTCGATATGGGTAGCAGCCTGGTGGGCAATGACATTATCTATGATATTACTATTCAAAATACCGGAAGCTCTCCCCTAAATATATCGACCATCACTTCTTCACTGCCCAATTTCAGTATCGCTGGTGTGCCTGCGGTGGTCAACGCAGGGGGCTCAGCAACATTTACAATTACACTTTCCGGTACCTCTAGCGGGTTTTTTAATACTACCCTTACCATCAATTCAGATGATGCTGACGAGGCTGTGTTTGATTTTCCCCTTACGGGGACGATCACCGCACCTGAAATTGTCCTGTTTTTGGGCTCGGACAATACGGGGGTGGAAGTAACTGATGGGCAGGCTACAGCCGTGAATATCGGGAGTTCCATTCAGGGGACAGACCTCAATTATGACCTGACTATTGAAAATAAGGGGAATTCGCAGCTCACCATCACCGGAATTTCATTTTCTGACCCGGCCTATTCAGTAGTTGCCGGCCCCACCTTACTAAACGCAGGAGCTACGGCCACTTTTACGGTCACCTTAAATAGTAGTAAAGCGGGCATATTTAATACCACTGTGACCATCAACTCGGATGATGCTGACGAGGCTATCTTTGATTTTCCGCTTACAGGTTTGATCACCGCACCGGAAATAGCCCTGTTTCAGGGTGCCGAAAATACCGGGATCGAAATCACTGACGGACAGGCCGGGATTATCAATTTGGGTAGCACACCCCTGGGCAGTGACCTGGCCTATAGCTTCACCATTGAAAACCCGGGTAATGCCTTACTAACCCTCAGTTCCTCCGTTTCGTCGTCTGTAGATTTTATCCTGAATAATGTGCCTGCCTCCGTTTCGGCCGGTGCGACCTCAACCTTTACCGTAATTATGAGTGGAGTCAGTCCAGGCACATATAACGCTACAATTACCCTCAACTCCAATGACAGTGATGAAGCCGTTTTTGAATTTCAGGTCATGGGAACGGTTGTCGCCCCGGAAATAGCCCTGTTTCAGGGTACCGCCAATACCGGAATCGAAATCACTGACGGGCAGCCCGGAATCATCAATTTGGGCAGCACACCCCTGGGCAGTGACCTGGCCTTTAACATCACCATTGAAAATCAGGGTAATGCTATGCTGATCCTCAGTTCCTCCGTTTCATCGTCTGTGGATTTTACCCTGAATAATGTGCCTGCCTCCGTTGCAGCCGGTGCGACCTCTACCTTTACCCTAATTATGAGTGGAGCCAGTCCAGGCACATTTAGCGCTACAATTACCCTCAACTCCAATGACAGTGATGAAGCCGTTTTTGACTTTCAGGTATCAGGCCTGGTTACAGCGCCAGAATTTGTACTGTACGAAGGAAAAGATTTGAGCGGTACAGCGGTTTTTGCAGGACAAACAGTCCATATGGGAACAATACCGGAAGGCACACCACTCGTTTATTCAATGACCATTGGCAACACGGGAACCGATGTGCTTACCATCACCTCATTCACCGTTTCTGATGCGCAGTTTAGCGTTGCTGCTTCCGGCGGAGATGTTCCGTCCGGAGGTATCCTTACTTTCGACATCATTCTCGACGGTTCACAGCCCGGCACTTTTACCAGTGACATTGCGATTGCAAGTAATGATGTTGATGAAGCTGATTTTATTTTTTCTGTTACCGGAATTATCGAACCCGAAACACAGTATATCGTAAAGGAAAATGATGCCACAGGTGTGGTGATTAGCCTGGGTGAACCTGTGGATGTAGGAACTACTCCTCCTGATGTGGGCTTGCAAAAAAGTTTTATCCTCGAAAATCCGGGAAGCCAGGATATCACCATCACATCTATCACGGTAGATAATAGTGTATTTGTTATTGAAAATGTCCCCACCGTGCTAGGATCCGGAGGAATAGAAGAATTTGTGATTATGTTGCGTACAAACAGGATCGGATATTATGAGGGCCAGGTGACAATCAGTACTTCTTCGGGTGATTTTTCCTTCCTGGTAACAGGAGAGGTCATCGATATAGAGATATTCAATGCTGTGACTCCGGATGGTGACGGATTACATGACTTTTTGAAGATAGCGCGAGCTGAATTCTTTAACGACAACCATCTTGTTATTTACACACGCTGGGGCGATAAGGTGTATGAGATTAGCGGCTATAACAATTCAGATAAGGCCTTTAACGGGGCCTCAAACGTAGGTTCACAACGTGACCTGCTCAACGGTACGTATTATTACGTGTTCCGGTACCATTATACGGATGACAACAGCAATCCGGTAAAACGTGCTCTGTCCGGTTTTTTTCTACTCAGGAGATGAAGATGAAAAGATTATATATCATTATTGTTTACTTATTAGGGGGGTTAAATGCACATGCCCAACTCGATGCGCCTACCTCACAGTACTTTTTTAACCAAGCGGTGTTCAATCC
>JAOUKJ010000136.1 GCA_029882675.1 Cyclobacteriaceae bacterium | reverse complement strand
CACTGGGCAGCCTATATAGAAGTGGATAGCGCGTATGCTTGGGAACCCACAACCTATGTTCCCGGTATCGGTAAAGAAAACATTCTGGGTATTGAAGCACCCATTTGGTCTGAAACAATAACGAACATGGACGAGCTTGAATTTATGGTATTTCCCCGCCTGCCCGGTGTAGCTGAAATTGCCTGGTCACCTGCAGAAAAAAGGAGTTGGGACGAGTACAAGGTAAGGCTGGGTGCACATGGCCCCCTCTTCAAAGCACTCGGTATTGATTACTATGCCTCTAAATTGGTGCCCTGGAAAACTGAATAAACCCTTATTACAATTAAAAAGAAAAAAGCTTTTTGGTGGTTACCGAAAAGCTTTTTTCTTTTTGCCCCCTTTTCTTTACATAAAATGTGCCCGATATGATTTGACAAATGAGTTATTTTACTTCCAAAATAAGTTCTCTGGCAATCTTATTTTAGCTAAATTTATAGAGTAAAAGCACCAAAATAATTTCACTGATGACAAGATATCCCCAATCCGGCAAATCCATATTTATAGAAGACGACCGTACAGGTATTGAAATTGAAACGCTTAAGCGTGCCTTTCTGGACAACCTATTTTATATTCAGGGTAAATACTCCACAACAGCCACCAGAAATGACTATTATCTTGCACTGGCATACACAGTTCGTGACAGGCTTCTGAAGCGTTGGCTAAATACACAGCACACCATGGTAAAAGACAATTGTAAAATTGTGGCCTACCTCTCTGCTGAGTTTCTTCTTGGGCCTCATTTAGGTAATAACCTGATCAATATGGGGTTGTATGAGCGCGTAAAACAGTCTATGGATGAGTTGGGAATTAATCTGGAGGAATTGATGGAACAAGAAGAAGAGCCCGGGCTGGGAAACGGCGGGCTGGGAAGACTGGCTGCCTGCTTCCTCGATTCCATGGCCACGCTAAATATACCGGCCATCGGTTATGGCATACGTTATGAATATGGCATATTTGATCAGGAAATCCGCGATGGCTGGCAGGTGGAAATCACTGACAAATGGCTCAGGTATGGCAATCCCTGGGAAATTCCGAGAAACGAGAATGGTTTTATAGTAAAATTTGGCGGAAGCACCGACTCCTATTATGACCAAAACAACAGATACCGGGCAAAATGGGTTCCGGAAAGAATGGTAAAAGGTGTGTTTTATGATACGCCCATTTTGGGGTACAATACAAATACCGCAGCTACTCTGCGGTTATGGAAATCAGAGGCATGTGAATCATTTGATTTCCAAACATATAACGCAGGTGATTTCTATGGTGCTGTGAATGACCAGGTCGTCTCCGAAAACATCACAAAAGTACTCTACCCCAATGATGAGCAAATGAGTGGTAAGCAGCTAAGACTTGAACAGCAATACTTTTTTGTCTCGGCTTCCTTACAGGACATGATCAGAATCAATAAAATCCGCGGCAATGAACTGGATCAATTTCCGGATAAATTTGCGGTGCAATTAAATGATACCCACCCAGCCATTGCCATCGCTGAATTTATGCGGCTGATGGTCGATGAGTACGATATGGAATGGGCACAGGCCTGGGATATGACCCAACGGACTTTTAGCTATACCAATCATACCCTTTTGCCGGAAGCGCTTGAGAAATGGCCTTTAGATATGTTTAAATCCCTTTTACCACGCCACCTCGACATCATATTTGAGATTAACCATCGCTTCCTTATCGAAATAAGTGAAAAGTACCCCAATGATGAAGGTAAACTAGCGCGTTTATCCATCATCGATGAAGGAGGTGAAAAATATGTTCGCATGGCACATCTGGCCTGCGTTGGAAGCAATGCCATTAATGGGGTTGCTGAACTCCATACCGAATTACTGAAAAATGAAGTATTGCACGAATTCTATGAATTATGGCCTGAAAAATTTAGTAACAAAACCAATGGAGTGACTCCGCGCAGGTGGGTAGTGCTCAACAACCCACAGCTAACAGGCCTGATCACTAAGAAAATTGGGGAAGGTTGGATCAAAGATCTTTATGAATTGCGTAAACTGGAACAATTTGCAGATGATCCGGAATTCAGAAAAGAATGGAGAAAAAGTAAGACAGCGATGAAAAAGCTCCTGGCTGCTCAGGTTTTTCAAAGACAGGGCATTAAAATTGACACAAATTCGATGTTTGATATACAGGTGAAAAGAATCCATGAATATAAACGCCAACACCTTAATATACTGCATATTATCACACTCTACAACAGAATAAAAGACAATCCGGACATCGATATGGTGCCCCGAACATTTTTCTTCGGCGGAAAAGCGGCACCAGGTTATTTTATGGCGAAGCTAATCATCAAACTGATCAATGCCGTTGCCGTTATTTTGGACAATGATCCGGATGTTCGTGACCGCTTGAAAGTTGTTTTTCTCCCCGATTATAATGTCACCAACAGCCAGCATGTCTATCCGGCAGCAGACCTCTCTGAACAAGTATCTACCGCTGGGTTTGAAGCTTCAGGCACCGGAAATATGAAATTTTCAATGAATGGAGCCCTGACCATTGGTACATTAGATGGGGCAAACGTCGAAATACGGGAAGAAGTAGGCGAAGAAAACTTCTTCCTCTTCGGACTGACTGCTCAGGAAGTATCTGATTTAAAGAAAAGCGGATATAACGCCATGGAATATTACGAATCAAATGACCAACTCAAACGGATACTTGATATGATTTCCGGCGGGTATTTTTCAAGGGATGACAGCGGCCTGTTCAGACCATTGGTTGATTCATTAAAATATCATGATCATTACTTATTACTGGCCGACTACCAGTCATATGTAGATTGTCAGGACGAGGTAAGTGAAAAATACAGAGATCAGGAAGCGTGGACTAAAATGTCTGTCTTAAATGTAGCCCGTATCGGCAAATTTTCAAGTGACCGATCCATCCGGGACTACAGTAGAGACATCTGGCATGTAGACACCATTGATGTCGAAATTCCTGAATATGATTCTGCTAAATCGGCAAACATAAAACTTGTATTACCAAAAAAGGGAGAAGAGAAATGAGCAGTAATGGCACGATCACTTCTCCCCCTTCACAAATTTCGTGAAGGGAATGGCTCCGCTCAGGCTGTCCTCGATAAAATTAGGCACCCCACCATTGACAATATAAACCTCGACATCGCGGGCGAAACATATTTCAATGGCGCTGAATTTGGTGGTCATACCACCGGTACCCAGCCCGCTGTCCCGCTCCTGAATAACGTGCCTCACTTCTTCCAGATTGGTTATTTCCGGAAGTAACACTGCATCGGGGTGAATATGTGGATTTTTATCATAAAGCCCATTGATATCAGATGCAATGATGAGCTTATCAGCAGTCATCAACGTAGCCACCAGGGCCGAAAGCTTATCATTATCACCTAAGATCAACTCTTCGATGGCTACCGTGTCATTTTCATTGATAATGGGAATATAGTCATGAGCCAGCAACTCCGTAATCGTATTTAATGTATTTTTTCGTGACTCATCGTTTTCAAAGTCCCTGTAGGTCAAAAGACATTGGGCAATCCGCAGGCTAAAATCATTAAACACCTCACTGTAAAGTTGCATGAGCTTTGGCTGGCCTATCGCTGACATGGCCTGCTTGGACCGCACCACATTTTGCCAGCCGTTTTTTATAAACTGTTTCGCCGTGGCAATAGCCCCTGATGAAACAAGGACTACATCATATTGAGACTTCAGGCGCACCAATTGCCTGGCCACGTCTTCAATTTTCCCCCTGGAGATCATGTCTGTCCCCGCTGTGAGCGTAGTACTCCCGATCTTAACAACTAATATTGGTTTCATATTAATCCCTTATCTGGCCATTGCCTGAAATAAACCATTTGTTAGTGACCAACTGGCCCAGTCCTACCGGGCCCCGAAAATGCAGTTTCTGTGTGCTAATGGCTATTTCCGCGCCAAAACCAAACTGACCACCATCAGTAAAACGCGAAGAAGCATTGTGATATACTGCTGCACAATCTACTTCTTGCTGAAACTGGTCAGCCACAGTTGCATCAGAAGATACAATGACCGCCGAATGGCCACCAGAATATTTATTGATACATTTTATCCCATCTTCAAGGGTGTCAACCAACCCAAACATGATTTTTGCAGCCAGAAACTCTTCGCCGTACATCTGCGCGTTTTCTACTTTTTTTACACTGCTAAAGTCACTAAAGTAGGCCCCATCACCATATACTTCTATTCCTGTTTTCGCAAGCTTTCCCAACAGGCTATCCATTCCTTTACTGAGGTTCGGTATATCTTTATTGAACAACACCTTATCAATCGCATTGCAAACACTCAACCTGCTTTTTCCGTTAAGCACAAGGTCTATGGCCATTTCAAAGTCAGCATCATTGTGCACATAGATGAAATTATTGCCCCTTCCACTGACTATCACGGGAACGGATGTGCTTTGTTTGATGTAATTGATCAGCCCTTCACCTCCCCTTGGAATGATCAGGTCTACATGGTGTGTGTTGTCAGTGAGTAGCTTTTGCGTTTCTTCACGGTTGATGCTCAGGTATTCTACATAATCTTCGGGCACACTATTCGCCTTGAGGGCGCGCTTCCACAGATCCGTAAGAATGAGGTTTGAATGAAGCGCTTCCTTCCCTCCTTTAAGCAGTATCTTATTCCCCGCTTTAAAAGCACTGATAGCTGCTTCTATGGTCACATCCGGCCTGGATTCGTAAATAATGAGTATACGGCCAAAAGGCACAACCTTGTTTTCCACCTTAATTCCGTTGGGATGGTTGTAGGTATTAAGTACTTTTCCCTGTGGATCATCCAGGCCAATGACCTCTTCCACCGCGGCCACCATGCCTGAGACTTTTTTATCATCGACCTTCAACCGATCAAGCAGGGTATCATCTATATTGTGGGCATTTTCAATGTCCTTTTTATTTTGAGCAATAATTTCATCCCGGCTGGTCTCAATTAAAACTGCCAGGTCTTTGAGGATTTTGTTTTTTTTATCTGTTGTCAACAACATACCTATTAATATCTCCCGATTTTCAGGCTGCAAAGATATGAAAAAGTTTTGTGTATTGGACAGGATTGTAATCCGTACCCAAAACTTGCCTAGATGAATTCTCCTTGTTTGAAAAAAGCCATTAATACACGAATTAACAGAACCATTCGTACTTACTACTTACGCAGTACTGCATTTTTATTCATCATTA
The DNA here is from genome assembly GCA_029882675.1 of Cyclobacteriaceae bacterium. Taxonomy (GTDB): domain Bacteria; phylum Bacteroidota; class Bacteroidia; order Cytophagales; family Cyclobacteriaceae; genus JAOUKJ01. Next base: position 3,815 of record JAOUKJ010000136.1, on the reverse strand, counting down.
ATCGTTAATAGAGCATTCCTGCCACCGTGGCGGTCATCATGCTGGCTAAAAACGCAGCAACAAGGGCTCTTAATCCCAACCTGGACAAGTCGGCCTGCCGGTTGGGGGCCATACTGCCTATACCACCTATCTGAATGGCAATACTACCAAAATTGGCGAAACCACACAGGGCATAAGTGGCGATAATCACCGACTTAGGGCTCAGACTGCCCTCAGCCACCATACCTGAAAAGCTAAAGTAAGCCACAAACTCATTAATCACTATTTTCTGTCCAAGCAAACTGCCAACATGCAAGGTATCTCCCCACTCAACACCCATTGCAAAGGCCAGTGTTCTAAACAGCTGTCCCAACAAATACTGAAGCGAAAATCCCTGATAAACGCCCCCGGTAGATTCTACTACAAACTGGTTCAGGCCTGTTATTTCGCCAATACCTTCAACCATCAACCAATTTACCATATAGATAAGGGCAATAAAGGCAATAAGCATGGCGCCTATATTCAAAGCCAACTTCAGTCCCTGCGTAGCCCCGTTGGCCAGTGCGTCAAGCACATTCGTACCCATTTTATCCTTAGAAACAGCCAGTTCATCACGTACATCCTCAATATGTTTTTCGGGGTAAAACAACTTGGCAAATACGATGGCTGCAGGCGCACTCATCAGCGATGCGCCCAGGAGATAGGTGGCAAATTTGACCTGCTCCACCTCACTACCTCCACCCAAAAGCCCTACATAAGCACCCATTACAGTCCCTGCAATAGTGGCCATGCCTCCTGTCATTAAACAATGTAATTCGGATTTTGTCATGGAAGATATGAATGGCCTGACAAGCAAAGGGGCCTCTGTTTGCCCCAGAAAGATATTCCCCGCGGCAGAAAGGCTCTCTGCACCCGAAAGCCGCATCATCTTTTTCAAAACCCAGGCTAATCCAAAGACTACTTTCTGTAAAATGCCAAAATAATATAGCAATGATGAAATTGCGGAAAAAAACACGACAATAGGCAAGGCCTGAAAAGCAAATAAAAATCCTAGGTTATGCCTGACCGCCGGATTACCCTCACTGTTTCGGGCCAGGTCGCCAAATAAAAACGCCGCTCCATCAATCCCAAATCCCAAAAACTTCACGAATCCATTACTGATAAGATTGAAGAAGGAACCAAAAACAGGGACTTTAAAAATAAGGATACCAATAATTAACTGCAACCCAATTCCTGCGATCACCAGCTTCCAATTGATAAACTTCCGGTCAGCGGAAAATAAATACCCCAGGGCCACAAGAAAAAAAAGTCCTGCTATTCCCCGCAGTATATCCATGGGTTTTTAGTTTCGTTTACTTAATTCATCCCTGATTTTCGCAGCCATCTCATAATCTTCTCTTTCAATGGCTGTTTCAAGCATTTTGTTAAGCTTGTCCACCGACATGTCTTTTAAGCCTTCTTCCTTTTTAGCAGTGGCTTTGGCCTTAGCTGTTTTGGGCTTTATCTCTTCGGCCTCTTCTTCACCTTCTTCTGTCAATACAATCCCGGCTTCATTCAATATTCTTTCATAGCAGAAAATATCAGCATTAAACCGCAATGCAATGGCTATTGCATCCGACGGCCGTGCATCCACCTCTACAGAATCCTTGCCATTGGAACAAAGTATTTTTGCGAAAAAGACACCTTCACGCAGGTCAGAAATCACCACTTCACTCACTGAATAATTAAAGGAATGCGCAAATGACTTAAACAAATCATGTGTCATGGGTCGGTTGGGCTGTATTTTTTCAATTTCAATAGCAATAGCCTGAGCCTCAAACATCCCTATAATAATGGGTAATCTCCGATTTCCATCTACTTCACCCAAAACCAAAGCAAAAGAGCCCGATTGAGATTGGCTTGAAGAAAGGCCTAATATTTCCAGTTTTATTTTTTCCACTTCAACTTGCTGCTTTAAGCGCTTCAATTAAACGCGGCACTACTTCAAAGGCATCACCCACTACTCCGTAATCTGCCGCTTTAAAGAACGGGGCGTCCGGGTCTTTATTGATAACCAATATATATTTGGAGGAGTTTACTCCTGCGAGGTGTTGTATGGCGCCACTGATTCCTACAGCGATATACAATTGTGGACTCACCTTAATGCCGGTCTGCCCTACATGCTCATGATGCGGCCTCCACCCAACATCCGACACCGGTTTGCTACATCCCGTAGCTGCTCCCAACAAACTGGCAAGTTCCTCAATCATGCCCCAGTTTTCTGCTCCTTTCAGTCCTCTGCCCGCTGAAACCACAATTTCAGCTTCCGGCAACGATACAGTTCCTGAAGCTTTTTCACTTCCGGTTATTTTAAGTCCTTTTTCTTTTAACTCAGCTGTTGGACTGATTTTTTCAACAGCAACAGTTTGATCACTCACAGTTACTTCGACTGCATTTTTATTAAACACCAGTATTTTTTTCTCTCCGGACAACTGAACCGTTTCAAACGCCTTTCCTGAAAAAATACTCCTTTTTACGGTAAAACCGTTACTCAGGTCAGGTATTTCAACCACATTTGTTGCCAAAGCTGCCGATTGTTTTACCGCTACTACTGCAGCAACTGAGGCCGTAAAAGGAGATGTAGCCAGCACCAGTATTTTCGCCCCGGCCTTTTCCATGATTACAGAAACCACATCGGCTGCCAGATTAGCTGATACCTGATTAAACCGCTCATCATTCACCCATAAAACCCTGGAAGCACCATATTTTCCGAGACCGGCGAGTGCTTCTTCCTTGATTATATTTCCAAGTGCTACCACAACGACGTCTGATGACAGTTTAGCAGCCATACAAATAGCTTCAAACGATGTCTTTTTTAACTTACCATCAACAGACTCTGCAAAGACCAATACTGCCATAATTTCAATACCATTAAATTACTTTTGCTTCATTTTTCAATAATCCAACCAGTTCACCCATATTTTCCGGATCAACAAGCTTTACAGCTCCTTTATTATCCGGAAGATGAAAAGATTCTGTTTTGCTTCCCTGTTCCATATCTACAGCTTCCACGACGTTCAATGGTTTTGTGCGGGCAGTCATTATTCCGCGCATATTGGGGATTTTCCATTCAGCGATAGGTTCCTGACAACCTGCCACAAAAGGCAAATTTACTTCAACAAACTCTTTACCCCCCTCAATCTCTCTGGTCATTTTGGCCAGGCCACCTTCAATTTCGAGCGACATGACGGGGGAAATGCTGGGTACACCAAGCAATGCCCCTACCAATCCGTGAACCACGCCTCCATTAAAATCTATCGATTCTTTACCCATCAACACCATGTCATAGGCTCCTTCCCTGGCATAATGTGCGATCTGTTTAGCCACCAGCATGGAACTTACGGGCTCCACATCTACCCGAATGGCATCATCTGCGCCTATTGCCAGCGCCTTTCTGATGGTAGGCTCGGCACTTGCCAGCCCAACATTGATCACTGTCACCGTGGCACCTAATGAATCTTTGAGTTCAACAGCCCGGGCTAGTGCGAAATCATCATAAGGCCCTATAATGTACTGAACCCCTGATGTATCAAATGAAGTATTATTTTCCGTAAATGCTATTTTGGAAGTAGTGTCCGGAACATGAGTAATGCATACTAATATTTTCATCTATTTTGGCTCTCCAGTCTAAATATTTAAAACGATGTTTTTCATCCGTGAATATAAGGGAAAATAAGCCAAAAAAAAACCTGACACTTCCCATATTATTAACCGCACAAAAATGCTTTTTGTTCTTTGCTTAACAAATAAATAATTGAATAATAATTCAAACACGGATTAAAAAGGTGCAATATCAT
>JAOUKJ010000698.1 GCA_029882675.1 Cyclobacteriaceae bacterium | reverse complement strand
TTAAGCTGTTAAAATAAAGCGGCTGAAAAATCACGATAGTCCTTAAATTGCAAAGAGTCTCTTTGCGTTAAGTATTAATGCGAGGAAATTGCCAGGTATAAATATTTCGCGTATTGTGTTTTTTGCACTTTTGTGGTTGTAAGTAATAAGTTTTTGTGCAATTTATTTTGAAAAATTCAATATATGGACAATCTTGTAGATTCATTTGTTCCAAAGGAGTTTATGGGTGAGATAATAGCAATTGTAAATCAGAAGGGGGGTACGGGCAAAACGACCACCTCAGTAAACCTTTCCAGCGCATTAGCCCGGCAGGGAAAAGATGTGGTGGTGATTGATTTTGATCCACAAGCCAACCTGACCTATGCTTTCGGTATTGAAGAGAATGAAGGAACCATTGCTGATGTGTTACGAGAACAAAATAGCTTGTCAGACGTTTTGTTAGAGCGGGAAGGTGCCAGGGTGGCCCCAGGTGATATAGCGTTGGCCGATGTGGAAGTGTCACTGATCAACGAAATAGGCAGGGAGTTTTTTTTAAGTGAAGCGATCAAGGGGCTAAATGGATATGACTACCTGATCATTGATTGTCCCCCCTCATTGTCGCTACTGGCGATCAATGCACTGGTTGCTGCTGATTATAGCATTGTTCCCATGCAAATGGAGGTGATGAGTTTGCAGGGATTAAACCAGATCAGGAATACGATTGAAAGGATTAACCGGAGCTATAAGCTCGATATATATATAAAGGGGATATTAGCAGTAATGGTTGACCGGCGGCGAAACCTGGACAGCGAGATAGAAGATTTTATTCAGAACAATTATGAGATACCCCTCTTTAGTTCAAAGATAAGGACAAATGTACGTGCATCAGAAGCACCTTCTTTCGGTCAGAGTGTAATCAGTTATGCGCCCAGGTCAAACAGCGCGATCGATTATATGGAATTTGCCCGAGAGTTAATGAACAATGAGCCGTGATTTTGGTTCATGATCTTATTAAACATTGCATGATAAACTAGTAAATAGAAAACAAAATTAAAACTGACAAAAAATAATGGCGATTGGAAAAAATGTGAAAAGCGAGAAGCTCATTGCTGAAGACAGTAAAAAGTCTCCTGAAGCAAAGAAGGCATCCGCGTCAACATCAGAGGAGGCACTCAATATTGATGTTGCTTTAAATGTTTTAAATGATGCCTGTCTGATTTCAAAGACAGACAAACAGGGTTTGATTACCTATGTCAATGATAAATTTTGTGAGGTGGCTCAATACACCCGGGAGGAGCTCATTGGCAAGCCCCATAATGTTGTCAGGCACCCCGACATGCCCAAGTCCGTATTTAAAGAAGTATGGAGTACCATTGGAAAAGGAAAAACATTTCGTGGAGAAATAAAAAACAGGTGTAAAGACGGGAGCGCCTATTGGGTAGATGCTTTTATATGCCCTGTTTTGGGTGAAAATGGTAAGCCGGAAAGTTACATAGGTATCCGTTATGATATTACTGAGCAGGTTATGGCCAACAGGGCCGCTGAAAATAGCCAGAAAAAACTCAACAGTGCCCTTGATCAGGCCAATGATGCGGTAGTAAACATCAATTCAGATAAGGTGATTATCTTCTATAACGAAGCGGCCGTCACGCTCTTTGGGTATTCCAGGGAAGAAGTGATGGGACAAAACGTGAAGATGATTGTGCCGGAAGAGCATCAAAGGGGCCACGACAAATATGTTGATGACAACATAAATACCGGTGTTAATAAGGTAGTAGGGGTAGGCCGCGAATTGGAGATGGTGAAAAAAGGAGGCGAACGTTTTTGGGGGCACCTCTCATTAAGTAAAGCCGAAGTAGATGGAGAAGTGCAATACACGGCATTTATCAAAGATGTGAGTGAGCAGCGCCGTCTGAAACAGGAAACCGCCAAGGCCATTGAGCGGATGAATGGAACGCTGGATCAGGCTGTTGATGCGGTAGTTACTATTAATTCTGATAAGATTGTTACTTTTTTCAATAAAATGGCCGAAAAAATGTTTGGCTGGGACAGGGAAGAAGTACTGGGCAACAATGTAAAGATGATTGTTCCTGTAGAGCATCAGAGGCCACATGATGGTTATGTAGATGCCAATATGAATACAGGAGTCAACAAGGTGGTGGGGGTAGGACGTGATTTGGAGATGACGAGAAAAGATGGCTCCAAATTCTGGGGGAATCTGGGCCTGAGTAAGGTCGTGCTTGAAGGTGAAATATTATATACTGCAT
>JAOUKJ010000135.1 GCA_029882675.1 Cyclobacteriaceae bacterium | reverse complement strand
TGAATGTTTATTTACAAAAAGATGACGATGTATGAAAAAGCGTTTTTTGGGAAAAACAGGCTTTGAAATAACAGGAATGGCCCTGGGAACCTGGCAGGTGGGAGGGAAGTGGGGCGAGGATTTTAGTCATCGCAATGCCGATGCGATATTAAATACTGCGGTAGATCAGGGTATTAATTTTATTGATACGGCCGATGTATATGGCAATGGTGAAAGTGAAAAAGCCGTGGGCCGGTTGGTTAACTCACGAAATGAAAGGATTTATGTGGCTACCAAGTGCGGCCGGAAGCTTTCTCCTCATGTTGACAGTGCCTACCAACCTAAGGTCTTGCGTCAATTTGTGGAGGACAGCCTGAAAAACATGGGGCTGGAGACCCTGGATCTCATCCAACTACATTGTCCTCCTACAGAGACGTACAACCGGCCGGAGATCTTCGGACTTTTTGACGACCTGAAAAAAGAAGGAAAAATTTTAAACCTGGGCGTTAGTGTGGAGAAGGTGGAAGAAGCGCTCAGGGCCGTGGAGTATGATAATGTGACGACCGTGCAGATCATTTTCAATATGTTGCGGCAGCGACCGGCAGAAAAGTTTTTTTCGGAGGCAGCCAAAAAAAATGTAGGGATTATTGTGCGGGTACCTTTGGCCAGCGGACTTTTAACGGGAAAATATTCGGCTTCGACTACCTTTGGTGCTGACGACCACCGCACTTTCAACCGTAACGGAGAGGCCTTTGATAAAGGGGAAACCTTTTCAGGCATCGATTATATGAAAGGACTGGATGTTGTGGGGAAAATAAAAGCCCTGTTTCCCAAAGATGCCAACCTGGCGGCCATTGCCCTGAAGTGGATATTGATGTTCCCGGAAGTAAGCTGTGTGATCCCCGGAGCCTCGCGTCCTGAGCAGGTGCTTTCCAATCTTCAGGCTGCTGAGTTGCCGGACTTGTCACCCGGACATATGGATCAGGTCAGGCAAATATACGAGCAGGATATATGGCCGGATTTGATGAAAGAGAAGTGGTGAGATAAAGAAGGGGCCATGATTTAAACGAGAGCAGTAATATCCCCTCCGCTATGCCGCTAAAGAAAATAATGCCAATGGAGGGTAAGGAAGTAAGCATACCCCTCCAGACCTCATCAACAAAAATTAATGGCAGAAGATTGGTAAAGACAGCAGTGGCAGAAACTTTCAAAAGCCAGGTTTTTCAGTGTGATGTAGGATGCTTTATTAGGCAGAATGTAAATGAATGTCGGTTATTTTACGGTGATAGTGCCTTGCAACCTAATGTCTTCGGAGGAGCTGCCTGCCATCACCTCGAAATCGCCGGGTTCCACAACCCAATGCATATTGCGATCCAGTAATTTCAATTCATCTGGCCCCAGAGTTAACTGTATATGCTTTGTTTCTCCAGGATTAAGTTGAACTTTGGAAAATCCTTTCAGTTCTTTCACAGGCCTTACTACCGTGCTGATTTTATCCCTGATGTATAGCTGAACTACTTCACTTCCGGCCATTCTACCAGTATTTTTAACATCTAAAGAAACGATAAAAGAGTTGCCTGCACCGCCAGTTTCAGGAGAAATTTCCAGATTGCTATACTCATAAGTAGTATAGGATAAACCAAAACCGAAATCAAATAACGGACGGGGGTCAATGTCAGCATATGAGTTGCCCCAGCCTTCTTCAAGCCAGTATTTCTTTGAGGGTTTGTGGTTGTAATAGACGGGCAACTGTCCCGCGTGCCGGGGCACAGTCACAGTGAGTTTGCCACTGGGATTGAATTTTCCAAAGAGCATGTCGGCAATGGCTTCCCCGCCTTTCTCGCCGGGTATCCAGGCTTCTACGATGGCGGGCACGTTTTCAGCGATCCATGGTGTGGCCAAAGGTCGCCCATTGATCAATACTACGATGGTGGGTGTCCCCGTAGTATATACTTTTTGTACCAGTTCTTTTTGTCTTCCGGTCAGCTCCAGTGTGGCCACGTCATACCCTTCGCCGTTGGTGCCTTGCTTGTTGGATTTTTGCCATTCATTTTCACCCAAAACTACAAGGGCTATTTCAGATGCCTTTGCTGCTGCCACGGCGGCCTCTATTTCATCTAATTCATCACCAGTTACATTGCACCCTTTTACGAAATTTACTGTTGTGCCCGGTGATACTGCATTCTTTATGCCCTCAAGTACGGTAGTAATGTCCTGCAATACGACCTCAGAGACATAGTCTCCCAATTGGTTTTTTTCATCATCGGCGTTGGGGCCTATGACGGCGATAGATTTTAAGTTTTTTTTCAGGGGCAAAATATTATTCTCGTTTTTCAGAAGTACAATGCCTTCACGAGCGGCCTGTAAGGCCAGTTGCTGATGTTCCGGGGTATGAGAAATCGCTTTTGCTTTTTCAGGATTGACATAGGGATTATCAAAAAGGCCCAGTCGGAATTTTGTTTCAAGTACCCGGCGTACTGATCTGTTGATGGTTTCTATGGAAACTTTGCCTTCCTCAACGTTTTCAATCATTTCCCCAAAATAGCCCTGATCGAAAGAGATACTTACATCCATACCTGCATGAGCAACCAACGCTGCGGCCTCTTTTTCCGTGGCAGCAAGGCCGGTGTACACAAGAGTATTCACGCCATTGCCCTCGCTGAGTACCAGCCCTTCAAAACCGAGCTCTCCCCGAAGTATTTTGGTCATGATTTCATAGGAGCTGTGTGCCGGTACACCGTCAATGGTGGGGTAGGTAGCCATCACGCCCAAAGCACCACCCTTTTTTATTCCTGCTTCCCAGGGGGGGAGAAAGATTTCCCTGAGGGTGCGCTCTGATATTTCCATGGCCCCGCGCTCCAACCCACTGACCGGTTGGCTTTGGCCAGGGTAATGGCACAGACCCGCAACGACCTTGTCGTCACGTGAAATGTCATGGCCCTGAACTGCCCGGACGATGGTTTCCGCGATGCGGGCAGTGAGGTAAGGATCTTCGCTATAGGCTTCCTGGTTTCGACCCAGTCGGGGATCCCGGATGGGTTCGATCACCAGGGTGAATAGCTCGTGGACACCTATAGCACGGGCTTCACGGGCAGCGGCCGTATAAACCTGTGCGACCAGATCCATATTCCAGCTACTTCCCAGGGCAGGGCCTTCCGGAAATATAGTGCCCCCGGAACACATCAGTCCATGTGTGCCTTCTTCCACCTGTAAAAGGGGAATGCCCAGGCGGGTTTTTTCTATGGCTATTTTTTGAAGCTCATTGAAATAGTTGGCTTGTTGTAGCGGCCCCTTGTGTAGGGCGTTGTTGGCCAATGTGAAAAAGCCGCCTCCGGGACCGATGCCTTCATAAAAAGTGCCTGCAGTAAATTTCCGGCATCCGTCCATCTTTTCGTCCGGTGTATTGCCCAGTTCACTAAAATAACCGCAGGGCATGTTGATCTGACCGATCTTTTCGGCCAGGGTCATCCTGGCCACCAGGTCTTCAATACGTTGGCTGACAGGTAGCGTAGCATCCTGATAAGGCATGATTACATCCTGTTTTTGATTGCGTTTTTGGCCAAAGGATAAAGAAGAAAGAGCCAGAATGATAAAAAACGCAACAAAGGAGTGATGACAGACATTCATGATGACGGTGTTTAAGTGGCAAATGTTTTTTCGAATCCCATTTGATCGCAGGTAGCCTGAAAAGTACTTTTGATCAGCGATCGCTGTCCATCAGTCAGTTTGGAGGCAACGCAAAACAAAACAGTGCGTTGTACGTAATCATCCAGAACCGGGAGTGTGCCCTCTTTGTAGCTATAATCTCTGGCCCAGTTGTTTTCAGCGAGTTCCCAAACAGAATGATGGCCGGAGTAGGATCTCTTGTTAACCAGGGCCGGTATCTTCGAATAGATGTGAAGGCCCCACTCTGTCATAAGGATGGGGTAAAAAGCCCCTTCTTTTACGCAAATGCCATTGGTTATTAGCCCGTCTTTAAACTGCCGGGCTGTAGCATGGTCTTTAAATATGATTTTGAGAAACGATCCGCCATCACCATCAGGATCAGCGACATGACGGGTTTTAATACCTGAATATTGACCAAGCATTTCCTTCAATTCATTTTTCACCCCTCGCATATTGCCCACAATCATATCCAGTTTTTTCAATTGTTGGCGCAGGATGGCAGCTGTTACTTCTGTCATTCGACAGCCAATACCCCAAAGCTGATACTCCGGTTGGTCGAGTACCAGCTCCCCATTGGCGTCCTTGGTATAGCCCAGGTCGTGGATGGCATAAGCCTTCTTATACAGTTTTTCATTGTTTGTGAGCACGGCACCGCCTTCACCGGCGGTGATGTTCTTATTAATCTGGAAAGAGAATATGGCCATATCGCCATAAGATCCTGCCATCCGCTCAAATTGGGAAGCGCCATTGGATTGAGCACAATCTTCAAGTAAATAGATGTTGTTTTTTTTGCATATTTCAGCCACCCGGGCTACTTGGCCAATGACCCCACCCATGGGCACCATAATAGCCAGTTTAGTTCTGGGGGAAATTTTTCTCTCCAGATCATCAGGATCCATGTTGAAGCTGGGATCGACATCAACCAGCCGGGGAATGGCCCCGCTTCTGACAACGGCTGCCACTGTGGACACCCAGAAATATCCGGGTAGGAGCACCTCATCTCCGGGGCCAATACGCATGGCTGCCATGGCTACTTGCAGGGCCGCCGTGCCGTGCGACACGGCCAGACAATGTTTTACCCCTATATATTGCGCAAATTCTTCTTCAAAATGCAGGGTTTCCTGTTGAAAATCAGGCCCATAAAACCGAAAAGGAGATTTTGCCCGAAGTATTCGGGTTACAGCTTCGACCTCTTCTTCACCGATATAATGAATGCCCGGCCATTCCTGAGGTAGTGGTGTTTCTTTATTTGATAATGCTTCCATGTATCCAACGGTTTATGTTCAAACAAGATGTGTAAAAATAACTGCCTATACGATCGGGTTCAATGTCAAAATGAGTGAAAAATATATCTGATTAGGCATTTAGTGAAAATTGATATATTTTGTGAATAGAAACAAGACTGTAAACGATGGAGGCATTACAGGAAGAACTGGTTATAGAAGAAAAAGAGATCCGGAAAATAATGGATTTGCTTTCTGATCTGTTTTCGATCCGCACTTCATTTATATACGCTATTGATGATGCGCAATATGTGAAAGAAATTGCCGGTAATAATGGTAATTATCAGGCGTTTTGCATTTTAGTTCAAAAGGAATTGAAACATCGTTGTATTGCCTGTGATCGTGATAAATTTCGCGAAGCACGTGAGCGCAGGGAGCCCCTCCTTTATCAGTGTTATAATGGACTCTATGAAATGTTTTCACCTCTTTTTATTGAAAACCACCTGGTGGGGTACCTGCATTTTGGACAGGTTCGGGCCGAGGATGATTTTGAGCGTATGGCTGTTGATTTTAATTTGCAGGAGCATTCGGAATTAAGTACGCTCGAGGAGAAATACAATGCCATGAAGGTTATACCAAAGGAAAAGTTGATACTGATATCAGCGCTCTTTCAGAAATTTTCCGAGTTGATCCTTAAAAACAAATTCATCGAATTGAGGAAAGCCTGGCCGGAGCATTACCTGAAAAAATATATAGAAGAAAACCTGTCCAGGCCCATTACGGTTCAGTCAGCCGCTTTGTTTATCAACCGCAGTCCATCGTATGTTACGCATAAATTTCGTAAGATTTACGGAGAAAGTTTCCATCGTTTTTTGAGAAAGGCAAGGATACAAAAAGCCAAAAAGGCGCTAATGGGCCATTCCATCGATGAGACCTATGCTGTGTGTGGTTTTAAGAACCGCTATCATTTTAGCAAGGTGTTTAAGCAGGTGACAGGAATGACACCCAAAAAGTTTCAGGCCAACGGCTTGCAGTCTGAAGCACTTAGTATGGCATCCCGCATGTTAAATACCCCGGGTTAAGTAGCCAGGCGCAAGGCCCCATGACAAGGCCTGGTGGTGGTTGGCCAGGTTGATGTGAAGTAAAGAGTAGCAATTATACGCATTGTGGGGCGAGAAATAAATGGGAGAAGAGGTAAACAATACACAATGCGTAGCGTTTTCTTTAAAACATTGAGATATGGTGGATGTACGGACTGAGATTATTATTAACAAACCACTTGACATTGTGGCAGAATATACAGCTGACCCGGACAATGCTCCCGAATGGTATGAGAATATTAAATCTGCTGAGTGGCTGACCCCAAGGTTCCTGGAAGTAGGATCTAAAATAGCCTTTGCGGCCTATTTTTTAGGCAATAAGCTGGCATATACATATGAGGTAAAGCTATATGTTCCCAACCAGAAATTAATTATGCAAACAGCCGAAGGGCCGTTCCCGATGGAAACGACTTATGCGTGGTATCCGGTGGGAGAGGGGAAGACCCGGATGATTCTGAGAAATTCCGGCCAGCTATTGGGTATTTCAAAATGGCTTAGGCCTTTTATTGCCGCCATGATGAAAAGGGCAAACAAAAAGGATCTGAAAAATTTAAAGGAAATGCTTGAAAGCGTGTAGTGTTTTCCCAACCAGTTCATGTTTAATCTTATTTTACAATTCAGCAACCGATCCGGATAGGTGAGACAAATGACCCATGTGACAAATAGTAGTAAAAATTGAAATTCCGGCAGAAAATGCGGAAATTGGTTTTTATTGTGATAAACAACCATCAAAAACAGAAAACAATGAACAAACTCATCACATTGATTATTGCCATGATCCTGTTTTCTTGCAATAACAAAGAGGAATACAAAATTCCCGTGTATGGCTGGCTGGGAGGTCCTGGTGAATTGAGCGATCAGGAAATAAGGGAAGAGTTTCGGGATTTAAAAGCCAGGGGTATTGACGGGCTGATGTACAATGGGGGGCAGGATGCAGAAACCTACCACCGTGTTGGGACGATAGCGAAAGAGGAGGGATTGAAATTTCATGCCTGGATACCAACCATGCTGCAAAGGGACAACCCTAAAATAAAACCCGAATGGTATGCCGTAAATGGTTTGGGTGAATCTGCTTTTGATAAACCGGCGTATGTGGATTATTATAAATTTTTATGCCCGAACAAAGACGAGGTATATGATTTTTTGTCCGATATGTATGGTGCTGTGGCTGAGGTTCCTGAGGTAGAGGGCATTCATCTGGACTATATCCGCTTCCCGGATGTCATCCTGGCCAGGGGGTTGTGGGACAAATATGGATTAGTGATGGACGTAGAGTACCCGGATTATGATTATTGCTACTGCGATAAATGTGTCGCGGATTTCAAAGAAAAATCAGGTATCGATATCAAAGTAGTAGAAGATCCCTCTGAGGTGCAGGAATGGAAACAATTTCGATATGATTTGATTACCAGCATCGTCAATCGCCTTGCTGAGGAAGTGCACGCCAAAAGCAAACAAATAAATGCAGCGGTTTTCCCTGGCCCAAATTCTGTAGCTAAAAAAATTGTAAGACAAGAGTGGGACAAGTGGGCCATCGATGCGGCCTTTCCTATGAATTATAATGATTTTTACCTGGAAGGTACCGAATGGATTGGAAAGGTAACCAAAGAAGGGGTCATGGCCCTTAATGATGAAATCCCGCTTTACAGTGGACTATTTATTTGCCCCAATCCTGAAAGAAAAACACAGGAAAATGATCCTGAAAATCACGGGTTGTTACCCGGTGAGCTGGAAGCAGCTATTCGCGCGTCAATGGAGAACGGGGCTGCCGGTATATGTCTGTTTACCCCCCGCCGCATGACTGAAGCCCATTGGAAGTCCTTTGAGGTGGCAGTGAAAAAACAATATGATATTAGATAAAGCAAAAAACAATTTTGTCATGTAAGAGATGTTGCTGTTTGTGAAAAAAAAATTGACTTTGTTAATTGCTTAAAAAAAAACATACCAAATATCGCATTTACCAGGGTTAATTGTTTAATATTTTGATTACGCATTACATGAAAGAGGTGGGGGGTGTTTTAGGCCTTTAAAAGACTGATTGTAGAGGTTTAAGCGTTAAGAAGCCACACTTTCTATCTTTTAATGAATTGAGAGCCTTTTTGAAATGACGATTGGTGATAAGTAATAATACGTATTCCATGGGTACATATACGTATTGTTTGAAAGGTATTTAGTTTTAAAATATAAAAATATTTACAAGTGTAATATATGTTTGATGAATTGGTATATGTGCTCATGAATAGGCCATAGCTTGCAGTTTAATATTTATTAAATGTTATTAATGTTTTAAAAGAGTGTGATATACTTCGCTGAAAGTAAAGCAACGAACGGACTTTACTTCAATCAGTTATCCGACTTTGTCAGTGGAAAAAGGAGTAATAAATAGTCATTAATTATTTATACATCGTAGTTGGTCTTCGTATTTTCAAAAAAATAAATATAAAAAAACAAACTAATTAGTCAATCTAATGTTTCAAAATTTAAGTATAAAGGTAAAGTTGTTTCTGGGTTTTGGGAGTATGGCCCTGATTACGGCACTTATTTCGGGCCTGAGCGCCTACTATGTAAGCCAGGTAGGTGATTCAGGTGATCGCGTAGGCAGGGCGCTGGCCCCGCTGGGTGATGCCGCCATGGAAATAAAGTTGTCGGCCACAGAGGCCCACCTGCTTTTTGAAGAGATCATGGGGGGCGATGATTCAGAAAATGTAGAGGAAGTATATGGCCTGTTGGATGAAAGTATATGGTATGCCAATGCCATTGCCAATGGAGGTGCAAATGATGAGGGGGTTTTCATTGCTTCTAAAAACCCTGAAGTGCGCAGGTTGGTAAATGAAGTAAGTGCCAGTCTGGAGTCATTTAAAGCTGCAGCTGTGACGCGCAACAACCAATACCTTTCAGGTGCCTCTGCTGCAGCAGGTAGTAAGGCGGATGCCCTTTTTGATCAAGAATTTGAGAAATTCATCGCTCTGGCCGATGATGCCGAGACCATCATTCAGCAGACCATGGATGAGGGGCTTACGGACATGGATGCAGAGCGTGAGCAGTCCTTCATGGTGGTGACAATTGCCGGAGTGG
>JAOUKJ010000696.1 GCA_029882675.1 Cyclobacteriaceae bacterium | reverse complement strand
AGGATCTTCTTCCTCAGGATCTTCTTCCTGAACAACATCCGGATGGTCAATGCAGGGGATAGAAATGTCCTGATAATAAATGCATTGTCCGGCTTTATATGCTACGGTGATTGCGCAGTCATTACTCAGACAGGTAATATCTTCACTACACAACATAAATTCAGTGGTAAAAGACTGGGCGTTTTCCCCCTCGCCAAATCCTGAAATATTATCCACTTTAAATCCGTACAAGTTGGTGTTGGGGTCTGTTGTATTCACTGCCACAGGCCACCCCCCCGAATTGGTCGTAACAGTGGCTTCTCCACAAGGTATGCCTATTGCTACGTTTGATAGTCCATAGCTTTTTATTCCATTGTAGTTTACGGTGAGCTGATATGTTTTGCAATCACCCTCTTCACTGGTGATGGCCGAAACAAATCCCGTATAACTCTCGGAACAGTCACGAGGGTGCTCAGTATCCGGGGTATCTTCGTCTTGTTCATCATCCTCATCGTCTTCTTCATCGCCCTGATCTTCATCATCATCGCCTTCGTCATCACTTTCATCGTCTGTGTCTGTATTTTCTGATCCATTCAAACAGGAGATGGGTAGGTTTTCATAATAAATACATTGACCGGCTTTATAAGCTACAGTTACGGTACAATCGCCATTCATGCACGAGAGGTCTTCACTACATAGTGTGAAGTCAACAGAAAATGTCTGAGGGCTACTGCCTTCACCAAAATTCGACACATCATCTACCTTAAATCCGTATAGGCTGGTTGTTGGTTCATCGAAGTTTAGTTCCATGGGCCAGTTGCCGGTATTAGAGACCGACGAGGCCGTACCGCATGTTTCATGGCCCACAGTGAGGTGTGAAAGACCATAACTTTTAGTCCCGGTATAATTGACCAGGAGTGTATACGACTTGCAGCTTCCGGAATTCTCGTCCGGATTGTTCTTTTCCAGAATCGAACTGTAAAAACTTACAGAACAATCCCGTAGTTCTTTCTCATTAGGCGAGGCGTTGCCTGTATTCGCTCCTGCTTTCTGTGCGAAGGACTCATTAAAGGGGATATTTCCCGCAACGAATAACAAAAGCATCAGCACAATACTCTTGTTTTTTTTGTTGATATATGATTTCATGACTTATACTTTTCAAAGCTTTACCAATTATTACGACATAACAGTACACACAAAACTAAACAATTTTCACATCTAATTGTTCGCTTTATCGAATATTTATGCACTTCATCGTAAAATATGTATACTCAAAGGCCTAAATAGGTAACCCATCTTACACGTGTAAGGAAGAAAAAAGAAACGTATAATTTATGATTTTTATTTCCGGACTGTGGGTATCTTTTGACCATACGGCCACATTAATCACAATAATTGCATTCAAATACCGGTTATTCCTTATTTTTGCGGTTCAATTTTTTAGATATGCAGTTAAGTGATCAGCAAAAAGAGAGGATTCAGGCTAAAGAACAGCTGGAACAGTTGGGAATCAACCCCTATCCTGCCGAATTATTTCAAGTAAATGTAACCAGCCGGGAAATCCTTGAAAATTATGAAAAGAGAAAGTTAGATTATAAAAACATCAGTTTCTCGGGTCGGATAATGAGCCGTCGCATTATGGGATCGGCCAGTTTTGCTGAGATACAGGATGCGACAGGGCGTATACAGGTGTATTTCAGAAGGGATGACCTTTGTCCGGAAGAGGATAAAACACTTTATAATACCGTATTCAAGAAATTATTGGATATCGGTGATATTATTGGCATCAGGGGTTTTGTATTCACTACCCAAACGGGGGAAATATCCATCCATGCCATGGAAATGAAGGTGCTCGCTAAGTCACTCAGGCCTTTGCCTATTGTGAAACGCACCACGGATGAAAGTGGAAAGGTCATAAGCCATGATGCATTTACAGATCCTGAGCAACGGTACAGGCAACGCTATGTTGACCTGATCGTCAATCCGGAGGTAAGGAATACGTTTGTTAAAAGGACACAACTGGTCAATTCCATGCGGAATTACCTGGCCGGGAAGGGTTATCTTGAGGTAGAGACACCGATTCTACAGCCCCTGTATGGTGGAGCAGCAGCCCGGCCATTTAAGACCCACCACAACACGCTGGACATGACGCTTTACCTGCGGATCGCAAATGAACTTTATTTAAAAAGACTCATTGTGGGCGGGTTTGATGGTGTATTTGAATTCTCAAAAGATTTTCGAAATGAAGGCATGAGCCGCTTTCACAATCCGGA
>JAOUKJ010000697.1 GCA_029882675.1 Cyclobacteriaceae bacterium | reverse complement strand
CTAACTGTTTACTGCTAACTGATAACTGTTTACTGCTAACTGATAACTGTTTACTGCTAACTGAAAAAAATGGGTTTATTCAACAAAATACTAAACTATGTCACCGGGGGAAGCGCCCGGGTGGACATAGACATTCCTCAGGCTTCAATTAGTATCCCCTTCCCTGCCACTGTTAAAGCAGCGATTACTGAACATGACCTGCAGGCTGATAAAGTTTATCTGCTCATCAGGTGTCAGGAACATAAAAAATCTTTTCAACCGGCTAAAGATGGTAAGCTTACCGACAACGAAAAGATCCTGAGCGAGCTGGATGAGTGGGACACCGAGACCATTTACAGGAAAAAAGTGGATGTGGCCCCGGCTCAATTACTCAAAAAGGGAAACACTTATTCCTGGGATGTGGCCATAGATCTCACTGATGCTAAAAAACCTACCATGCAAGATGGGGAGTATAAGATTACCTGGGAGTTCCACGCCGCCATCGATGTGCCCGGCAACGATCCCGATTCGGGCTGGGTGGCTTTGACGGTCACAAAATAATTCCTGCTACAACACCAGTGTCCGAACCAGAGGTGATCATTGTAATTAATACGAAGGGATCCTCAAATAATTATTAAAGATATCCTTGACAACAAACGAGATCGGGTATATGCTCCCATATCCTGATTAAACATTTTTCCTACAATGGTGTTACTTTATAATTCACGTAGGAGAAATTGATTGGTAGTGGTAAATATATAGCAAATGGGAGTATTAGACAAGATAATAAGTTATGTTACGGGAAATAGTGCTAAAATAGATCTTTTCATTCCTCAAGCATCCTTAAACTTCCCTTTTCGCGCGAGTATAAAAGCCTTCATCAATGACCATGATATAGAGGCTGATTATGTCTACCTTAATATACAATGCATGGAGGCAAAAAAGGCATACATCCCACCGAAGGAGGGAAAGTTAACCGACAATGAAAAAATGCTAAGTGAATTAAACGAATGGAACACGAAAATACTTTTCAAAAAGAAGATTGAAGTCGCCCGCCATCTGTTACTAAAAAAGGGGTTGGAATATTCATGGGACACGACCATAGACCTTTCGGGAGCCGAAAAAGCATCAACGCATGGTGAAACGTGCAAAATCATCTGGAAATTTCAAGCAGCCATTAATATGTTTGGAATAAATCCTGACTCGGGATGGAAAACCATTGAAGTGAGCTAATCTCCCGACACTTCTACTCAGCTTTCAGGCATATATTTCCACCTGAAGTAGGAAAAACACATACATCAGCGCATACTCACTATGTAGCATAAAATAACTGTTCCCTGATTTATAATTTTGGAAAAAATGTCCTATACTTTCTGACATAACCCCCTTGAAAATTAAAGCATTGTTTTACTGTTTCATTGTTAATTGTTAATTGATTAAATATCTTCGCACATTATTTAAAACATATACAATGACATGGAACATCAGCCCGACATTTCCTTGCTAAAAAAAACAGCCACACAGACACGCCGTGACCTTTTACGTATGATACATGCCGTTTCATCCGGTCACCCTGGTGGAAGCCTGGGATGTACTGATTTTCTGGTTGCGATGTATTTCAATATTCTCAAACACAAAAATAATTTTCAACCGGATGGTGAAGGTGAAGACTTATTATTTGTTTCGAATGGACACGTCTCAGCAGCATGGTACAGTGTGTTAGCCCGTAGTGGTTATTTTGAAGTTTCTGAATTGGCCACATTCAGGAAATTAAACACCCGGTTACAGGGTCATCCGGCTACCGAAGAGGACCTTCCAGGTATCCGAATAGCTTCCGGTTCACTTGGCCAGGGACTTTCTGTGGCTATTGGGGCTGCATTATCAAAAAAGTTAAATAATGATCCCCATTTGGTTTATGTGCTGATGGGCGATGGTGAGCTACAAGAAGGTCAGGTATGGGAAGCTGCAATGTTTGCTGCCCACAATAAGGTAGATAACCTGATTGTAAGCGTAGACTATAACGGTCAGCAAATTGACGGGCCCGTCAATGAAGTCCTTTCATTGAAAGACCTGCGGGCGAAGTGGGAGTCTTTTGGCTGGCATGTCATAGAAAGTAACGGGAATGACATCGGACAACTCATCAGTATATTGAATGATGCGAAGAAAAAAACCGGACAGGGGATTCCTGTTATTAACCTGATGAAAACCGAAATGGGATATGGCGTTGATTTTATGATGGGCAGTCATAAATGGCATGGTGTAGCCCCCGATGA
>JAOUKJ010000134.1 GCA_029882675.1 Cyclobacteriaceae bacterium | reverse complement strand
CAACCTGAAGGAAAGCGGTGGGGTGATAGAGTATATTTATGACCGCGAACGCCTGACCGACATCATCTACCCGATAAACCCGGAGAACAACATTCATTATGAATATGGTGAGATGGGTGCTGACCACGGTCGTGCAGGTAGGATAGTTTATCAGGAAGATGCAAGCGGGGCAACAGGTTGAGCGTAGCGAAATCCCGCAAGGCGGGAAGTTTTTCTATGGCTCCTTGGGCGAGGTGGTAAAGAACATCCGCACGGTGGTGGTCCCCGGCCACGGGGCACAGACCTACGCCACCGAGTGGGAATACGATACCTGGAACCGTTTGGTGTCGATGATTTACCCCGATGGGGAGCAGGTGGAGTACCACTACAACGAAGGGGGCCTGCTGAGCAAGATGACCGGCAAGAAGAAAGGCTATGACTTTAGCTACGTACAGCAGCTTGGCTACGACAAATTTGAGCAGCGTGTATTTTTAGCCTACGGCAACGGCACGAAGACGACCTACGATTACGAGCCGGAGCGCCGAAGATTGAAGGGCATGACAGCTAGCACGGCCTCCAAGCGAGCGTTCATGGACAATACGTACACCTACGATGCCGTGAACAACATCTTGGGACTGGAGAACAAGGCGGAAGTCCCGGATGCGAATTTAATGGGCGGGAGCAGTAAGTACAGCTATGAGTATGACGACCTGTACCGGTTGACCACGGCGACGGGCAGTTACAAAGGGGCCACGGAGGAGCACAGCTACACGTTGAACATGGAATACAACACGGTGGGAGGCATCACCCAGAAGACACAGTCGCACCAGCGCCGTGGCAATGGGGAAGGTTGGAACCTACAGAAGAAAACCACCTACGACATGGGATATGATTATGGCGGAGATTTGGCGCATGCGCCTGTGCACATAGGGGAGAAGGCGTACAGTTACGATGCGAACGGGAACATGACCGGCTGGGACCATGATGTGAGCGGTCAGCGCCGGAAGTTGGTGTGGGACGAAGAGAACAGATTACGTGCTGTTCTTGACAATGGTTCTGTATATCACTACATTTACGATGCCGGCGGACAGCGGGTATTGAAGGGTCAAGGCAAAGGCCAGACCGTCTTTGTGAACGGAGAAGAAAAGGGCGGCAGTGGGCAGATCGGTAACTTCACGGTTTATGTGAGTCCGTTTGTTGTATTACGCAGCGGTAGTTATACGAAGCACTATTATATTGAAGGTCAGCGCATTGTGAGTAAACTCGGCGGCGGCTGGGACGACACGTTCACCACGGCAGCCGGTGGCGGCAAGGTGGACTTTCAAAAGAAAGAAATACAGATGCAGGAAGGCATGGTAAAAAACATGAAGTTCCTTGGCCTTGACGGCCAAGTACTCACTGCCGGCAAGAGTGGGAAAACCCCTCCGGGGCAGCTCAACGGAAGCGGCGGCCAGAGCAACCCCGCCGAGCCGAACCGTTACTTCTACCATCCGGATCACCTGGGCAGCACCAGTTACATCACCGATGCCACGGGCGAGGTATATCAGCACTTGGAGTACTTTGCCTTTGGTGAGACTTTTGTAGAGGAGCACTCGAATACCGATCGCACGCCGTATTTGTATAACGGGAAGGAGCTGGATGAAGAGACGGGGTTGTATTATTATGGGGCGAGGTATTATGATGCGCAGACGAGCGTGTGGGTGAGTGTGGATCCGATGGCGGAGAAGTATCCTGGGCTGAGCGGGTACAATTATGTCGCGAACAACCCGTTGAAGTATGTTGATCCGGATGGTTTAAATATTTATGAAATTCAAGAAAACGGGACAATCAGAAGAGAAAAGACAATGGATGCCAGTCATACATTTATTTATATTGATAAAGACGGGGAAAGGCATACTGTAGGCACTTATGATAAGAATGACAAGGGCTTGGTCAATTTAACTAATATTGATAATCGTGATGGAAGTGGTGCGCAAATTACAGTAAAAGCAAGGTCCCGAGCTAATGGTGAGACGTACATTTCTGGAGAGGCATTGGCGGCGTTGATAGGTGCATCAGCAAGTTCCGGGGAAGAGATTTATGTGAACCGTGCTAGTAATGCTGATGGATCTTCTCCTGGTGATAGTGAAACCCATAAAAACGGCAACAACTTAGATATTAAGTTTGCAGGCTACAATGGTAGTAGACGAGGTCTAAATTATGAATGGGATCAATCTGATTTTTATAAAATAGATCAAGACGCTTCAGCTAGTATGAATGCAGCATTAAATAAATTTGGATGGAAAGGTATAAGAGCCTCTAATTTTGTTCGTACCATCGAACAGGACGGGTATTGGGAAGCAGTTGTGGGAATAAAGCCGGTAAGTTATACATTAAGTGTTTCTGGTACACGTCATTTAAAAAATCATTACGATCATGAGCATTTAGAAAGTTTTCATCCAACGATCAAAGATGTATTGCCGGTTTTACCTTCGGTAAAGCCTATAGGAATAACCTTTAAATAGTTTACTTATGAGATTTAAATTTTTATTGTTTGTCATTTTATTTGGTTGTGTAAGTCGGGAAAATAAAACCGATAAGGATTTGTTAAAAAGGGATTCGATAGCTTTCCAGCAGGAAGATGCTGATCTTGATGCTCAACCGGTAGGTCAGGAGGAGGATAAAATACTAAAGGGGTATGTAAAGGTGCATTTTCGCCCCGATATTAACCTTGAATTTGTTTCTGTTGATAGTTTGGATAAAATAGAGTTCAATCAAGATACAGTAATTATAAACAATGTTAAATATCATTATGTTGATGATGAAGGTACAGGAGAATATGATATAGAGTCTTATTTTTATTATCCTGAAAGTGGTAATTTTATTCTTATATGCACTGCTTTGAAAAATGGAAAATATGAAGTGCATATGAACGGCATAACATTTACGGTTGATAGGAATTCCCAGTTTATAACATACATGGACACGGACACATTTATTTTAAGTGCCGATTATATTACTTCGACAGATAAACAACCAATAAGGGAAAGTCCAGAGGAAAATTCAAGGGCTATTGAGAACCATAAGGAGTATGTATTTCACCCTTTAGAAATCAAGGGGAATTGGCTAAAAGTGGAAGATGACAAGGATTGCTACTTTACAGAACCTTCAGAAACTGATATTGTCGGGTGGATAAAGTGTAAGGATAAAGAAGGGAATCTTATATTGAAATTGGGTTTTTCTTGTTGACGCTTGGTGCGATATTAATCCTGTATTAATCCTACAAAAAACTGTCCCTTGTTAGGGATAAATGACCAAAAAAGTAGAATAGGCCATTTTTTCTGGTATCGTATTTAGTCAGGTTTTTAGTACTATCACATATTCAATTTATCTGCTTCTGCTGTTGGTTTTTACTCTGTCTCACATATCTCACATCCTGTATTGCTCTGGTTTTGGTTTATTCTCTGCTCTGCTAATCCCACGCTAATTCTATAAAAAACTGTCCCTTGTTAGGGACAAATGGCCAATACAAGTAGAATAGGTCATTTTTTCTGGTATCGCATTTAGTCAGGTTTTTAGTACTATCATATATTCAATTTATCTGCTTCTGCTGTTGATTTTTACTCTGTCTCACATATCTCACATCCTGTATTGCTCTGGTTTTGGTGTATTCTCTGCTTAAGAACCTCAGGATCGAATACGACAGGCACATTTTGGCCGGAATAAGCTTCATCCCGCACTTGCGGGAGGTGTCAGTCCTCCTAATTTTCCATGTGGCCTGATATTATTAAAGTCATGGATGGGTTTTTCAAGAGCGGTTTTGAGTTGTGTTTTGTTCTGTATGTTTCTGGGGAAACGTATTGGTTGCTACTTCACCATCCTTCACTTCGTTTCGGATGGTAAAGACCCGCTTCAATTTTTTCATTTATTATATTTTAGTGGTAAAAAATGGAATCTGCCCCTCTATAAAATCTCAGTTCTCATTCTCTATCTTAATCTCAATCTATCCCTCATCCTGTTTATCCCATAATCCTGCAAATCCTGATTCAGACCTGTTTTATAGGCTGTTAATAGTACGACCTGTGTGCTGTAAAGAGCAAATAAACAACAAACAATTGGTTGTAATCCCCCTACACAAGGTTCTACCGGTGAATTCCCGAAGGGACAAAGAGGTTGGGGGCAGGTACTTAGTTTTTCCTCACCAACCTTACTATCCTTCACTTCGTTTCGGATGGTAAAGAAACTTCATTCATTGCAACTTGAAAGATGAATTGTACCCTCTCCACTTCGGAAATGTAATTATTTGTCGATTATGGATGATTTTCTGAAATTTCCTTGTGGAGAGGGTGACGAAGATTTGTGGAATAGCTCATTTTGTGGTTTTTATTAAATAGATTCTGCAATATTATTATTCATTAAGAAAATCCTTCGAAGAGAAAATCGTTCAAATTCTGGAAATTGAGAACAATGAGTCACCTCTTCTCCAAATGGAACGAAGAGGAATTTTGGAGAAGGGGCCGGGGGATGAGGTTGGGAAAGGACAAGGAGCTTAGAGCCTCTTTCTCATGGTTTGAATCACGGATTTACACGGAATACACACAGAATTTCACGGAGGGGCTTTTTGCGACCTCAAATCTCAGTTCTTATTCTCTATCTTAATCTCAATCTGAATTTTCAGTGCGTGCAAAATTAGAAAACTGTTTGATCAGAGAAACCCCTTATATGGGTACAGGACCGGATGGACATCCGGACCAACCCCTCTTGAAAATCTCAGTTCTCATTCTCTATCTTAATCTCAATCTATCCCTCATCCTGTCATCCCATTCACCTACGCCAAGGCTACGGTGAATATAGATCATACGCCAAGGCGTAGGTGTACGGTGTTACCAGCAGTTGGCTTTTTGCTGTTAGCTTTTGGTTTATGATTTGGTTCCCCGATTATCCGATTCCTCGAAGGGAAAAGGAGGTTGGGGACAAGCACTTATTTTTGTCGCTCCATATATCCCTCTCCCGAACCTTTCATGTAAGCCTTCCCGCTTTTTTCAATACCCTCTGCTTACCTTTGTAAATAGTAAAGTATATAGAAAAACATGTACCAAACCATGTACATGGGGCTTAAAATACTTATTAAAATATATAAAATTTAGCCCGAAGCCATTAAACCTCCTTTTATTATAATAAAAACAATGGAAAATTCCGTTGTGCCTGTTCTTTCGGTATGAAGGATAACCACCCTCCTGGATAAACCAAAGGGTCTTTATACGGATTTAGGGTCACGGTATTTTTCATAAAAAGTGGAAACGCAATGTCAAGACATTATATGAACCCCGTGCCTCTGGCTTTATTGGCCTTTATAACAAGCTTTATGTCGTGGGGACAAACCACACAGGATAGCCTTGTATCCCCTGTAGTATGGTACCGTACCGACAAAGGGGCTGTTGGCCCTATGGAATGGGAAGATCAGAGCGGGCACGGCCGTGATGGGACAAGTACCCTTGAGTATGGTCCAACCCTTACCGATACACTTCATTACCAGCATTCCCTTTATTTCGACGGCCTTGACGATCAGTATATCTTGCCTTATGATATATCTTCCTTGCGTTCTCTTACAGTAATTGGGGCCTACTGGCCCTCTGACAGTTTGGAGCGCGGGTTATGGCACATTTCCTCACCCGATGGAAATGGGGTCCCGATGTTACTCACCACCCATCGTTCACAATCGCCCGACACGGCCACGGCGTGGTATGCCGGCGGGAACCGTAATCCCGTTGTTACATCCACAGTGCACTATTGGGACGGTTCAACGCCCATTACCGAAGGGAGCCAAATTATACTGGGCAATTCCGGGGAGACTTTGCTTTCTGCCCAGCCTTTTAAGGGATGTTTTTCAGAATTCATGATTTATGACCATGCCCTAGGTTTTATGGAGCGCACCCAAGTAGAAACTTACTTATGTTTAAAATATGGCATCAGCAAACAGGAGGGCAATTACGTGAGCTCCTCCCTTTCGATGTTATGGGACCTTGAAAAAAACAGTGCTTATGGGCACCGGATCACCGGTCTTGGCCGGGATGATGCGTTTGGGTTGTACCAACGGCAATCGGGCAATGTATCAGACACGGTTTTGTCTTTAGGCCTTTCGGTGGGTCCGTTTACCCCGTTGAATGATGAAAACCGTGGTGTATTGCATGATGGCCGATATTTGGTTTGGGGCGACAACAACGGGGCTTTAAAAACGCTTTATAAAGAAAAGAACGGCACGGGCATTTGGGTTCTTGGCCGGGAGTGGTTGATGGTTCCCACGGGTCCTTCCCCACGTGCTTCGGTATTGCGTGTTGACCTGAAAGGACTTCCTGCAGATAGTTCAGGTTACTGGCTTGCCATCGACCGTTCCGGTGAGGGCCTTTCAGACCTGGATTTATTGGAATATTTTGAGCCCGACAGCCTTGATGGGGACAGTCTGGCGTACTACCATGGCCTTACTTGGGACAAAGAGGGCAGCGGGTCGGATATTTTCGGATTTGTCCGCAAGGCGGGTCTTTTGCCCATGGTCCGGGTGCTTTCGGTGCCCACGTGTACCGCCCCCGACTCCGGGAGTGTATCCATATCCATTGCCGCAGGGAAAGGGCGGTACGAATTTTTGGTTACCGGTCCTGGCTATTCCCGCACCTGGCAAGGCGAAGGCTCTATGCTGTTGGAGGGTCTAGTTGCCGGGGATTATGTATTAAAGGCCCGGAAAAATGGTGCGGGATGGAGTGAGCGTGGTTTTACCCTTGAAATGGAGGGTTCCCTAACGGTTGACCTGGGCCCGGATCGTCCGCTTGTTCCCGGCGAACTGTTGATTCTTGATGCGGGTGCGAGTTTGCCCGACAGCCTGTTGGTATCCTATACATGGGCCGGCAGCCATGGTTTTTCGGCCACAAGCAGGGAAGTGGGCATAGACCAGCCCGGGGTTTACAAAGCCGAAGTAAAAAGGCTTTCCGACGGTTGTATTTTTAGTGATGAGGTAACCCTTACCGGTGAAACCATGCCGGGGTTCAGCGTTTACCCAAGCCTTGTTGACCGTCAGGAAGTGTTTAATATCACCATAAGCCTTGAAAAGTCGCAGGATATCACGGTAAAGATCTACGACGTTACGGGTAGGTTGTATAAAATCCTTTCGGGCAGTGGCAGCAGTGAATATTTTTTCACGGCCTCCCTTGTGGATGCCGGGGTTTACCTGGTGGTTTTGGAAACCTCTTCCGGAACTGATACCCGCAAAATGATAGTAGAATAAAGAATAATGGACATGCACAGATTATCCGGCCAGAAGGCCACTACACAGGCCCTGAGGGCGGTATATATTCAATTGATTACCCTGTTGATGGCCTTGTTGCCCCAGTTTGGGCACGGTGCCGAAGGGCCCTTGCGAACCTATAGTGCTCCTTTGTCGGAGGGGGTCATTGGTGTTCGTGGTGAAACGGGTTACGATAACCCGTCGGACAATATTTTTCACGTGGGGATAGGGGAAAGCCTTTGCGGAGACGAGCCGGTATGGCTTACCTACGAACTGAGTGGTGTTTCCAGCCACCTGATGGTACCTGTGGGCATCAACGATGAGTTGTCTTTGGGTGGTTATGTAGTGGGTGGCACTTCCCACGGTTGGCAGCTTCAACGTCAGCGTGTTGATGCCCGATGGCTAAAAACCGGTGACAACGTGTTTCGGTTTACACTTCCTGAAGGAGCTGGCCATAGTTACAAGGTGCGCAATGTTTCCATTGAAGTGGGGGTTTCCTCGGGTTCGTTGCGAGGCTTGAGGTATGAGCACCTTGAAGGCGGAGGGCGAACCTATGTTCAGGGCCTTGTAGAAGGTGAAGGACGCGGGGAAGCGAACGTATTTGTGGGAGGCAAGCTGGCAAGGGTGCAAAATGGTGCATTTGAGGCTGTTGTTTCCTCGGAAGAGGCCGCAGAAGGCCTTGACCTGGAGGTGGTATATGCCAATGGGGAATCGTATTGCGAATTTTTTTCTTCCCCTTCGGGAGATACCGGCAAGAGTAATTTTTTCAATTTGGAAAAGGGTATTGAGCGGGCGATGTCCATCAAAGAGGGTGGCTCCTCCTCACGTTTGGTTTTGGGCAGTGCTGGCCTTGAGGTTCCCTCCGGGGCAATGGAAGGCCTGTCGTTGTTGTCGGTAACGGCTTTGCGGGAGCGTGATCTGGCCCCATTGGATGCGGGTATGGTAAACGTGACCTCCAGCCATTCGGGCTACCGTTTTCTTCCTCATGGCACCCAGTTTCTGGAGCCCTCGGCCATTACGATGGGCTACGATATGGAAAAGCTCCCTTCGGGTTATACGGTACAAGATATTAGGACGTATTATTTTGATGAATTATCGCATCACTGGGTGGCCTTGCCCCGCGATACGGCTCTTGTTGATCAGGAGTATGTTGTTTCACGCACTCTTCACTTTACCGACATGATCAATGCGATCATCAAGGTTCCCGAGAGCCCCGATGCGAGTGCCTACACGCCCACGAGCATGAAGGGCATCAAGGCTGCCAACCCTGCGGCGGGGCTGAACCTGATGAGCCCCCCCTCGGCCAACAATACAGGAGCAGCGGGCACGGGCTATGGGCTGAACATCCCTGCGGGCCGTGGCGGTATGCAGCCGCAGTTGGGCCTGAACTACAACAGTGGCGGGGGCAATGGCTGGCTGGGAACCGGTTGGAGCCTGTCCACACCTTCTGTGGGTATAGATACCCGTTGGGGTGCACCGCGGTATGATAATATAGATGAAACAGAGACCTACAGTATGAACGGTCAGATGCTCACGCCAGTGGCTCACCGTGGCAAGCTGCGCGAGCGGGAAGGTGGCACGGTACGTTTTTACCCCCGAGTAGAAGGGGGCTTTCAAAAAATTGAACGTCATGGTAATGGTACGCAGGACTATTTTTGGACGGTGACCGATAAGAGCGGCACGAAATATTTTTACGGCAGCAGCAATGGCAAAGTCCTTGACCCCACGAAGGTTTTGATGACCGATGGGGGCCATGTGGCGCACTGGGCGTTGGGCCGTGTTGAAGATTTGCAGGGCAATTACATCAGCTATGAATATGAAACTGTGGAAGACAGCGGCAACCCGGGCAACC
>JAOUKJ010000695.1 GCA_029882675.1 Cyclobacteriaceae bacterium | reverse complement strand
TGTGCAGGAAGTAATGCCCAACAGATAATTGGCACATCACAGGCACCCTGTCTGGTATGCCCAGTTGCATCGCTGTGGCTATCCTTTCTTTACCATTCATGTTGTGAGATTATCAACGCAATTTCCGAAAAGTATTAAAAAGAAAACACTCCAATTTTAATCAATAGTCATACTATATTATCCAAAAACAGTTGATGAATAATAATTATTGATTAAATTGGAGCATAAATAAATTATGAAAGCGCATTTTGAGAAAATACCACAGGAAGACCACTCGTCAGTCCGCGTATTTGAGGTTGAAGCTGAAAGGTTTGATACTCCCTGGCATTTTCATCCGGAATATGAGCTTACACTTATCATTGAGAGTGAGGGAACGCGGTATGTTGGAAACAGCATTGCTCCTTATTATGAAAAAGACCTGGTATTGATAGGGCCCAACCTGCCACATTTTTGGGAAAGCAGTCTAAAGAATCAACAGGGAGCTGCCAGGGCCATTGTTGTCCATTTTAATGAAAATTTATTTGACTCAGGCCTGTTTCAGCATACAGAGGCAGGAGCCATTAGAAAATTGCTTTTACGTTCCGGTCAGGGATTGCGTTTCCAAAAGCCGCAAGTGGAAAAAGTATATGATTACCTGCTTAAACTTCCCTTACTTCAGGGATTTGATCGTTTGCTGATGCTTTTGTCTGCCCTTAATTACCTGGCCGGGTTTCCCGATGCATTTGAAATTTTAAGTGGGCCTGATTTTATGGCTACGGTGGATAAAAGAGCCTCAGCAAGAATCAATGAGGTGTGTAAGTACGTTTTTGATCAGTTTAGGGAAAGTATAAGTCTCGAAAAGGCGGCATTTGTTGCCGGCATGACGCCCAATGCCTTTTCCAGGTATTTTCATCAGCGCACCGGACTAACATTCAATCAGTTTTTAAATCAGGTAAGGGTAAACCACGCCTGCCGGTTGCTTACTGATTCCGACCAGAATATTTCTCAGGTGGGTTTTGAAAGCGGATTTAGTTCTATTTCCAATTTCAACAAGCGGTTCAAAGATGTAAAAGGTATAGCGCCGAGGGAATTCAGGAAGGGACATCTATGAGAACAGAGACATATTGTGCCGTGCAAGGTTATGAGGTGGGGACAGTAATATGGAATAATAGTACTTTTATTAAACGGAGGTGATAAAACTGGTCAGAATAAAGCTGTTGCAAATGCAAAGAAAATTTGGAACGAATATAATGGCAAAAAAATTTGACATCGCTGAATACCTTGATAGTGGTGAAATGATCAAAGCATATCTTGATACAGTTTTCGAAGAAGGAACCTCAAACGATATAATTACAGCTCCGGGACATGTGGCCAAGGCTGTTGGAACGTCAAAAATTGCAGCAGATACCGGGATTTCTTTTTTCGTATAAAGTAAAAATATGAAGACTGTTTAAATAAATATCCCGGATGCCAGCATCTTTATTATAGCCATGTACTATTACTTCTGGACGACCTGGTGATATGAAAATTAGCCAGGCAATTAAATTTGAAAATTACAGGGTCTTTGGGTGTTGTACATGGTTCTCTGTTCACAGCGCTTGGTTCTTTCTTCTTTCCCTTGCAATTACCCCCCAAATCTGCTATCATGCAACCCGTTTTAAATGAATTGACTATGAATACATCAGCCCCGTTAAATACCAGTAAAAGAATACTTATGGGCCCGGGCCCCAGCGATGCGCATCCCCGGGTATTGAAAGCTATGGCCACGCCTTTAATTGGCCACCTGGATCCGGAATTCATCACTGTCATGGACGAGATCAAAGCCATGGTCCAGGCTACTTTTCAGACCAAAAACGAACTGACTTTTGTGGTGTCTGCCCCCGGTAGCGCCGGGATGGAAACCTGCCTGGTCAACCTGCTGGAACCGGGCGATGAGGCCGTGATCTGTATCCACGGGGTATTTGGTACACGACTTGCCGATATTGCCGAACGCTGTGGCGCTACTGTACATAAGGTGGAGGCTCCCTGGGGACAGCCCATTGACCCGGCACAGGTAAAAGAAGTCCTGGGCAGATGCAAGCCCAAACTGGTGGCCATTGTCCATGCTGAAACCTCTACCGGAGTGATGCAACCCCTGGAAGAGATCAGCGATATGGTACACGATGCCGGAGCTCTGCTGGTGGTGGATGCGGTCACCTCGTATTGCGGTGCCGACATCAACGTAGACAAGCTGGGTATCGATGCCATCTATTCCGGGACTCAAAAATGCCTCAGCGCCCCTCCC
>JAOUKJ010000133.1 GCA_029882675.1 Cyclobacteriaceae bacterium | reverse complement strand
TAATTATCCCTATTTTATAACAGGGGGGCTTTTCCTGCTTATGATTGGCCTGGCGCTCTGGTTGTTATTCGGAAAAAAAACCCAACGGTGGTTTTATTTGCGCAAGCTTGAAAAAGAATATGCCAGGTTTATCAATCAATATGATCAGCTCACAGCCAACATCAGCGATGAGCAGCTGGCCCCGCCTGCTGAAAAGGCCCTTATTCACTGGAAACGATATATGGAAAAACTGGAGAACCTACCCTACTCTAAAATGACTACCCGGGAAATAAAAGAAAGCAAAGATAACAACACACTTGTAAAAGCCCTTCGGGAAATCGATCAGGTCATTTATTCCGGTTCGGCACCCGGAGATGTACAGCAGGACTTTCGGCACCTCCGCGATATTTCTGAAGATAGTTACAGGCAAAAGACGGATAAAATAAAGCATGGAGTATCTCATTAATACAGACACCCCCTGGTATTCCTTCAGGTGGTTTTTTCCTGACACCCTTCGATTCTTTGAATGGGAAAACAGCATGGTACTCTATGGGCTTTTGCTCGTTCCGGCAATCTACCTGTTGCGATGGATCCTCAGTTATTTTTTCAGTCAAAAACTACCTGTGGCCTTCCAAAAAAAGGACATACAAGTGAATATATGGGGATTACTCCGCCTCATTCCTGATTTACTGTTTGCCCTCTTCATGGCGCTGGTTATACTTGCCCTGGCCCGTCCGCAAAAAACCAATGAAAAGGTGGAACAATGGACTGAGGGAATAGATATTATGCTGGTCATAGACATTTCCCAGTCTATGCAAATAGAAGATTTTAAACCCAACCGCCTGGAATCGGCAAAAAAAGTAGCATTGGATTTTATCGATGGGCGCTTTCAGGACAGGATCGGCATGGTGGTATTCAGTGGCGATGCCTACTCCCTATCGCCCCTCACCACCGATTATGATCTCCTCAAAGCCTATGTGGAAGACATCAACTTTGAGATGATTGAAAACCGGGGAACTGCTATTGGCAGTGCCCTGGCTGTGATGACCAACCGGATGCGTGAATCGGAAACCAACTCGAAAGTATGCATCCTGCTGAGCGATGGTGACAATACTGCCGGTAATATCGATCCCATTACAGCGGCAAAACTAGCCGCCACATACAACATAAAAATATACACGATTGCCATTGGTAAAGAAGGCCGGGTGCCTTTTGGTAAAGATTTTTTTGGCCGGCCACGTATGGTTGAAAACACCCTCGACGAGACCACACTAAGGGAAATAGCCCGTATTGGCGATGGCAATTTTTACAGGGTATCAAACAACCAGGCCCTGGAAGAAGTATTTGCCCTTATCGATGAATACGAAAAAGCCGAAATCAATGAAACACGGTTTAAGGATACCACCGACTATTATCAGAAATACCTCTACTGGGCACTATTGATCCTGATGCTTTGGCTGTTTAGTAAATCCACATTCCTTAGTAATGTGATGCAGGATTAACACACGTTGACAATAATATATCTAAATGAAAAAACGATTATCGATATTCACCTGTGTACTATCATTAGCTTTTGTGACTGGATGCGGGTTTACCGGAGAAGAAGTAGCAAGGCTCCCTATAAACCAAATAAGCACTGGTGATGATACTCTTTTTATAAAAGAAGCAACCCTGGATCTTAAAAAAGACGAAGAAATTGCAATTTGGTCTGATATGGATATTGAATATGAAGGAGATGTTGCGTTAAGATTCAAAATAGAAATTTTAATAAATGGTGAGGTTTTTGGTGGTCTGGAAATTGATCCTACGGATAAAAACATCACAATTGGTGAAGTTAAAACATCTTTTATGGGTAAAACAAATTGGAGCTTCACCGGGAAAAATTCGGAATTACAAATTGAAGATGATGGCAGTTATACTTTTAGAGGAATATTATTGGCTTCAGAAAATCCCAGTCTAAAAGTGAAAAAGGCAGAGATTGTATTAAAAAAATAATACCCAGCCTGATGACTTTCTAACATATTTGACTAAATAGCGTAACTGTAATGAAAATGATGAAGGTCTGATAATCGTACGGACACAAGATCATCATGAAAAATAATGAACGTATTAAAACCATCATAAAATGAATATACACTTGAAACTCGTTGGGGTATTTACATTAGTAATGAGCTGTTTTTCCGTTTATCCTCAGGCTCAAAACAACCCCATGCTCCGTATGAATTATGTTCTGACCGAAGAGGAAGCGGTGCAGGAACTGAAGGAGTTTAATAAACGCTATAGCAACAAAAAAGAGTGGGAAAAATGGGCCAATGTAGTCAGGGAAGGAATCCTGAAAGGCACCGAACTTGATCCGTTGCCAGAGAAAACACCTTTAAATCCCATTTACAGAAATAAACGGGCCTATGCCGGGTATACTGTAGAAAACGTGGCCATCGAGAGTCTGCCCGGTGTATTTGTGACCGGAAGTATATACCGGCCCGCTGAGATCAAAGGCAAAGTACCCGGCATATTAAGTCCGCACGGACACTGGGGCAAACCTGATGACTATGGACGCTTTCGCCAGGACATGCAGATACGCTGTGCTACCCTGGCCCGCATGGGTGCCGTTGTGATCTCTTACGATATGGTAGGCTATGGCGAAATGCGCGAATGGGGAATTGAACACAGGAAGCCAAGAACACTTAAGACGCAATTGTGGAACAGCATTCGCCTGTTGGATTTTATCGTTTCACTGCCTGAGGTTGACGAAAGTAAAATAGGGATTACAGGCGCCTCAGGTGGAGGGACACAAGCCTTCCTGCTGGCTGCTGTTGATGAGCGGGTCGCCGTTTCCGTGCCTGCAGTAATGGTTTCTGCACACATGTTTGGTGGATGTGTGGGTGAAAGTGGTATGCCTGTCCATAAAAGTAAAAACCACGTGACCAACAATGTGGAAATAGCGGCTACATTCGCCCCCAAACCCATGCTGTTGATCTCAGACGGCGGGGATTGGACGAAAAACAACCCCAGTGTTGAGTACCCCTATATTAAGAATATATATGGCTTTTATGGCTTGGAAGACAGGGTGGAAAACGTACACCTGCCCAACGATGTCCATGATTATGGCATAAACAAACGAACAGCCATGTATCCTTTTATGGCCAAACATCTGGGGCTGGATATTAATAAAGTTCAGGACAAAGCGGGGAATATTGACGAAAGTGACATTGCCTTTGAGCATGCCTATCAGATGGAAGTGTTTAATTCCGTAAATCCTGTGCCTGCCCATGCGATAAGGTCTAATGCAGATATCTGGAAACAGTAAACAGTTTCCCTAACTTGTCTATCCCTACTTTGTCAGGTATCCTACCGGCCGGAAAAATATTTTTTTGCAGAGACGAAAATTCTGTACAGTTGTGCAGAACATTCAAATGGCATTTTTCCGAACAGGACAAAGTAGGGCTATTTACCTTCGGCTCAGTTAAATTTTCTCAAATTCATGATCATGGTGATTTTCTTCCTCCAGCACAATATCAACACCATTTTCACTCATTAATTCCTTTTCACGAACAGGTGCTGTCTCTATTCCGGGAGGATTCGTGATCTGAAACTGACGTGCGCCTGGTGTAAAAGTATGGTTTGTGTCCACGTTAAAATAACCAATGGTATCTTTCATCATCAGTACCTGGCTGTTTAATTCTTCACTCGTGGCGGCAAGCGTTTCTGCATTTGAGGCATTTTGCTGAACCACCGAGTTCAGTTGCTGGATGGCTGCATTGACCTGCTCAGCCCCATTTGACATTTCCTGACTTGAATTGGCAATATCACCTACCAAACTGGAAGTCCGTTGAATATTAGGCACCACAGAGGCCAGTAAGTCACCGGACTTCTTGGCAATGGCCACACTATTTTTCGATACTTCATCAATTTCTGCAGCCGCTTGTTGACTCCTCTCAGCCAGTTTCCGCACTTCCGCAGCGACCACGGCAAAGCCTTTACCGTGTTCTCCTGCCCGGGCTGCTTCCACCGCCGCATTGAGGGCCAATAAGTTAGTTTGTCTGGCAATCTCTCCAATGATTGAAATTTTATCGGCGATGGTGCGCATCGTTATCACTGTCTCCTCAACGGCCGTACTTCCACTGGTAATTTCTTCCGAAGCCCTGGTAGCAATCTTTCCGGTTTCCAGGGCATTGGCTGTATTTTGCTGAATATTAGCCGCCATTTCCTCAATCGAAGATGATACTTCCTCCGCACTACTTGCCTGCTCCGTAGAACCTTCTGACATCTGCTGGGACGATTCGTTCATTTCACTGCTGGCCACTGTAATATTTTCAGCTGCCGTAATTACTGATCCGATCACCTCACGCATCTTATCCGTCATTCTGACCAGGCTTCGTGTCATGTTGCCAATTTCATCTTTTAGTAATAATCCTTTATCAAAGCTGATGGTCAGATCGCCATCGGCCAGTTGATCAATCTTTTTTTCCAGGCGGTTTATCGGGTTAGCTACACTGGACGACACGGAAAGAGAAAGGATTAACGCCAACACGATGCTTGCACCACCCAAAACACTTACTATACCTACCGAGGCCTGCTTCTCACCTTCAAGGTTGCCCAGCCCACCATCAATAATCTCCTTTACCACTGCTTCTGTCTCAGCTGCCTGTGCAATAAAACTTTCAAATTCTGCATCAAACCGGCCCTCTACATTACTTCCTGCCGCCACGTTGTCTCCTGATTTGTAAAGATCATACCGCTCCTTTGCTGCATCCTTAAAATTTTCGATACTGGTTTTTATATCTCCGGCCAGCTTTTGGATACGCAAATCCTCTGCCGGATAAAACACTTCATCTCCTATCTTACCTCCTGTCTTTAATGTTTCAGCATACAAAATGGCATCATCCAACAATTCATAAACATCTTCCACATTTTCAGTATCATCCCCTCCCATAATCTCTTCAAACAACAAGTGGGCCTCTGTCGCCGCAATTTGTAATTCCATCGATAAATCAGCCAAAGGGCTAAGTCGGGTGGCCAAATGAGTACCTACATTGCCTACCATGTTGACATAATAAATACTTATAGCAGACATAAATGCAGTAACAAGGGCTAAAATGCCAAAACACAACAATAGACGCGCTCTTATTTTAATGCTTTTTAGGATGTTCATGACTTACAAAATTTGTTAATTACAATAATAGTAAATTTTATTATTCTAAACATACATATAATCTTTTAATTACTATTTATTGGTCTTATATCTTTTTATTAAAATATACTGACAATTTTATTTATTATTTGTTGTAACATATATTTCTTTAATCCGGTTTGTGCAATAGGATTTATCATGAGGGTTAAAAAGGCACGAAAGATGTGCAAAAAAGCAGTCCCGGATCAAAGTCCGGGATTGGCACGGAGGCATAGTCACCATTATGGTGAGTACCATCCCGGTCACTATCGGGATGGTGCATATTTACAGCATTTTTAGGCCGTAATAGAATACTATTACTTAACTATTCCACTACAACAATCCCGACATCATAGGCTCCATAAATCCACGGGGAATACATCAGTTCAGTGCGAGCCGGATTAATGAGGTAGCAGTCGGGAATATGCTATCGGGCAATATACTTCAACAGCGTACCATACATTACGCTTCGGTAAGTGCGCTTCGGACTAATTAGTTTACGAAAGCTTTCAAAAAAAAAACAGCGCCAATGAGATTGGCGCTGTTCTGTATTTCTGCGTTTAATTGTTTCAACCCAGGTCGATGTCTTTGTCTTCCAGCTCGAAAATATAAGGCTGATGGTAAAGACGTTTTCCGGTGGCCCTGTATAACGCATTGGCCAGTGCACCAGGAATAGGCGGCATAGCCGGTTCACCAAGCCCGGTAGGATCTATACCGTTATCAACAAAGAAGGTCTCGATAGCCTCGGGAGCTTCTTCAAAACGAATGAGGCGATACTTATCGAAATTTTGCTGGTCGATAACGCCATTGTTAAAAGTGATATTACCGTACATGGCATGACCAATACCATCAAGAATACCTCCTTCCACCTGGTTTATGGCGCCGTCTTTATTGATTACTATACCGCAATCAACACCGCACCATGCTTTTTGCAGCATGGGTTTTCCGTCCCTCATTTCTACATCAACTATCTGAGCGATATAACTATTGTGGCAATAGTAGGCCGAAAGTCCCCGGCTTACACCTGAAGGCACATTATCCCAGTCACATTTCTCCTTCGTCATTTTCAGGAGTGTAATAAAACGATCCGGATCGTAATCATTCTTTTCACCTACGGGATCAGTTTTTGACCGCTCAAACAATTCCAACCTGAAATCCATAGGATCTTTTCCACATGCCTCGGCCACTTCGTCAAGGAATGATTGTTCTGCTCCGGCAATGAAATTTGAACGGGGTGCCCTCCAGGCTCCGGTAGTAATGTTTGAATCCAGGCTGTAATTTTTTGCCGCGTAATTATCTACCGCCCCTGCGGGAAACCGGTTAGGCACTACGGGCCCACCACTGGTGCCGGTACCGATTACGGTAAGGGCAATGAGGTTTCCTTCGGCATCAATGCCTGCTTTGTATTTCACCCTGTAATCCGGGCGGTAAGTGCCCTGGGTCATGTCGTCTTCGCGGGTATAGATCAGCTTGACAGGGGCACCTATTTTCTTTGAGATCTGGGCCGCTTCCACACCATAGTGTCCGTACAACCGGCGACCGAATCCACCACCGGCGCGCAACATGTTCACCTTGATGTTCTCTTCCGGGATGCCGAAAATCTTGGCTGTGGTATCGCGCAAACGCTGGGGTGTTTGTGTCGGCCCTTCAAATTCCACTTTGTCGCCGGTCACATTCGCGTAGAAATTCATCGGTTCCATGGTATTATGGGGCAGGAAGGGTGCTGAATAAGTGCGTTCAATGATTTTGTCCGCTTTCTTAAATGCTGCATCCGGATCACCATCAATCCTGTCGGGCTCTGTCAGTGGGGCATTGATCTGTTCTTCCATCTTACTGATGTGATCTGCAGTATTTTCACCCGGAGTCACCGTTTCCCATTCAATCTTCAAAGCCTTTTTGGCTTTCATCACATTCCAGGTATTCTCACCGGTAACCACCACCAGTTCAGGAAAAGCATTATTTCCGGTCCATGGCGTATCGATATCTGCGGGAAAAGCAGTGATTGTAAAAACATCTTTTATTCCGGGAATGGCCCGGGCAGCACTGTCATCAACAGATTTTGGACGCATACCAAACGCAGGAGGATGTGTGATCATTGCAATTACTGCACCCTCTTTCTTCATATCCATTCCAAACAAAGGGTTGCCCTTCACAATGTCATAAACATCCACATTCTTGGGCGAAGTCCCTATGATCTTAAAATCTTTTGGGTCTTTCAGTTCGACTTCCTCGGGCACTTCGATGTCGGCTGCTTTAGTAGCAATGTCTCCATAAGTGACCGATTGATTACTTTTTTCGTGATGAATTACACCTTCATTTGTAGTCAGTTCCTCCATTGGAACCTGCCATTCTCTGGCAGCAGCTTCCATAAGCATTCTCCTTCCTGCAGCCCCGGCCGTGCGTACGGATGTCCATAACTGACGGATGGCCTGACTACCACCTGCGGCCTGTCTTATATACAAATCAGGAGCCAGCGGAGCCTGTTCTACTTTTACCTGATCCCAGCTCACATCGAGTTCCTCAGCCACAATCATGGGGATGGCCGTTTTAATCCCCTGGCCTATTTCCGGTACAGGCGACATCAGTGTAACCATGCCGTCAGACAATATTTTTATATAGGCATTGGGTTCAAGTACTACTTTTGCTATTTCAGCTGGTGTTCCATCGGGGGTACATCCTGTCCAATGGAATCCGAGTACAAGACCACTGCCTGCGAGGCCCGTAGCTTTCAAAAAGCCCCTTCTACTTAGATTTACTTTTTTCATGATACACCTCCGTTTTTAATCGCTGTTTTAATTGCAGCTTTGATTCTAACATATGACCCACAACGGCATATATTGCCATTCATTGCCTGGTCAATTTCTTTGTCTGTTGGATTAGGATTTGCTTTCAACAATCCTGCGGCAGACATGATCTGACCGGCCTGGCAGTAACCACATTGCGGTGTGTCATGCTCTATCCATGCATCCTGAAGCGCTTCTCCCCCGTTTTCCGCCAGTCCTTCAATGGTGATAATCTCAGCATCACCAAATGATTTTGCAGGCATAACACATGAACGTGTTGCTACTCCGTTTACAAGTACTGTGCATGAACCACATTGTGCAACCCCACAGCCGTACTTGGTGCCTGTCAACCCAAGGTTTTCCCGAAGGGCCCAAAGCAAAGGAGTATCATCCTCCGCCTCGATCTTATAGGTCTTTTTGTTTACTGTTAATGATATTGTAGCCATAAGTGTATGATGAGTAATAATTAATTGCAAACTACAATAATACGAAAAAAAATTATTTGTGGTTTAACACCAATAATAATTAGGGTGATTTTAATAAAAAACAGGCTCCGCGCGAAAGGAATGTTGTCGATATTTGATTATAATCCCGAAAGGTAATCATTTCTTTTCACACCGAAAGAAATGATTACAAATTGATATTATTAATACCCGATACCAACCAAGCCCCCAAACAGCAGCCGGGCATAAACGGGATTAAATAGTTCACTATTAACCGATCAGCCGACAATCACCGTCCGCTAAACTAAAGAAAACCAGATCGTCATGAATATTTCCCCCTAAGGGCTCTTTTCCCTGATCGAGGTACTTTCTCGGCATCACAGACCCCGCCATCCAGGCCTCTGCTGCTGTCATCAGGCCTTCTTTTACCATAAAGGCCACACAGTCCAGCATAGACACCGCCGATCCTGCCAACGTTGCAGGATTTGCTGTCAGGTGCAATCGGCCTTTTCCGGTGAGGGTCACATCACCCCCTATATGCGTATGGAAGTTCCCTGGAGCCATACCCGCAAAGGCCGTGCTGTCACTCACCAGAAAAAGTTTGTCTTTTTTTATCTTCATAAAAACCTTCAGTACCTCGGCTGGCACATGAAAGCCATCGGCTATGACTGAGCAATACAAATCATCCTCGGCGAGCTGGCTCCACAGGTAGTTGGGGTGCCGGGGCAGTATGTTGTGCATGCCGTTGCCCAGGTGGGTGGA
>JAOUKJ010000694.1 GCA_029882675.1 Cyclobacteriaceae bacterium | reverse complement strand
AGGAATTATTTTTTCTTCGTTACAAGCCAAAAGAATGATGGCCAATACCATGATAAGTGTTTTGTTTTGAATGATGTTTTTTGTGAATTTTTTCATGATAAATAGGGGTTTTGTACGGTACAATAATAGGAGCTTATTGAACAAGAGAAAAATTGAATATTAATACCAGCAGGATGAATGTGGCGAATTTTACTGTTTGTGGCTTTCAGGGATTGCTTGTGTTGCACTTTGTGCAAATGAATTACATCGATACATGGTTTTTGGTATAAATTTAAATTGTTGATGTTCGGTTTGAAATTCTTTCCTCTTTTCTCTTTCTTCTATTAACTTGTCACCACAATTTTTTGATTGAAAGCTAAAACAAACCGTTATGCATAAATTAGGATTCGTGAGCGCCATTCTGGCGGATAATACCTTTGAGGAGGTGGTTGATTTTGCATCTGACAACCAGTTTGCCTGTGTGGAGATGATGTGCTGGCCCAAAGGCAAGGCCGAACGACGCTATGCCGGTGTGACCCATGTTGATGCAGATAACCTGGGGGATGCCGAAGTGGCCCATATCAAGAGTTACCTGAAAAAGAAAAACGTATTTATCTCCGGGCTGGGCTATTATCCCAATCCCCTGGATCCCGATCCGGAACAGGGTGATTATTACCTGGCCCATATCAAAAAAGTGATTGAGGCAGCTGCTAAACTGGATATACCTGTTGTAAATACTTTCGTGGGGCGCCATCCCTCCAAAAGTGTGGAGGAAAACCTGGAGATCTTTGCTGAAAAGTGGCCGCCCATAGTGGCTTTTGCCAGTGCGCATAATATCAAGATCGGGATAGAAAACTGCCCCATGCTGTTTTCCCGTGATGAATGGCCGGGGGGTAAAAACCTGGCCACCACACCGGAAATATGGGACAGGATGTTTGAGATCATCCCAGACCCGAATTTCGGACTCAATTATGATCCGTCGCACCCCATATGGTTACATATGGATGAGATCCAACCCATTTATGATTATGCCCACCGCTTCCATCATGTGCATTTAAAAGATGTGCGTGTTGACCGGGAAAAGCTCAACAGGGTGGGGATTATGGCTTATCCCAATGACTGGCATACACCTAAGCTACCGGGTTTTGGCGATGTGCGTTGGGGGAAATTCTTCGCCGCGTTATCTGAAAAAGGGTATCGTGGCCCCGTATGTATAGAGGTGGAAGACCGGGCTTTTGAGGGATCGGAGGAAGATGTGAAGACTTCCATACTGATCAGTCGCAATTATCTAAGCCAGTTTGTGACAGTTAACAGTTGACAGTTAACAGTAAACAGTTAGTCTTACTTTGTCAAGTTTAGTCATTCTTTGAGATATACCTTTTGCTCGTGGTGGGGAAGGGATGGATTCCCGCCTTCGCGGGATCCGACAATCGGATGACAGGAAAGGGGTGAAGGAAAAATCTCCTAAGTTGACAAAGTAGGACTAACAACTAACTACTTATGTCTAACTACTAACTACTAACATCTCTAAATGGCTGCTTTACCTTTTTCTTTTGTCCTGATGCGTATCACCTGTTCAAGCGGCATGACAAATATTTTCCCGCCACCGATCAGTCCGTCTTCGTTTGGTTCGGCTGCTTTGATGATGGCATTGACGGCAGGCTCCACAAACTCATCGTTTACGGCGATTTCTATACGCATATTGGGCAGGAGGTTAGGCACCATTTTCCTTCCCCTGTAGATTTCTATTTCATCATGTATCCGGCCATGTCCTGAGGCCCGGCTTACTGTGATACGGGTGATCTCTGCCTCGATCAGTGCTTCGCGGACCTGATCCAGTTGGTTTTCCCGTATGATGGCTACTATTAATTTCATCTTTTTGTCTTTAAGTTAATGTCTACCAGTTGGGGCTTATGGGCTTACCATACCATACCCTCTTTCACCATGATAATAATCATCGAGGCCTTTCAGTTCACCTTCCTTGCTTGATCTCAAGCCAACGGTCTTATTTACGATAATGAGCAGAATATAGGTCATTGCCCCGGCATACGCGATTGCTATGAGTACGGCGGCTACCTGAACACCCAGTTGTTGCCATACGGTCCAGCTTCCACCGGCTGCTACAGCAGCTTCTTCCATCCAGCTGTCACGTATAAAGAAGGTAAGCAGGATGGCTCCTACGATGCCCCCCACACCATGTATTCCAAAGGCATCCAACGTGTCATCAAATCCCAGTTTTTCCTTCCATAATAAAGCATAATAGCATACGGCGCTTGCAGCTATACCCAGGGCGAT
>JAOUKJ010000132.1 GCA_029882675.1 Cyclobacteriaceae bacterium | reverse complement strand
ACTGGCATTATAACCCGCCAATCCGGAATACACAAATTGCAGGTTGGCCCCAAAGCTAAAATTACCCGCACTAAAACCCTTGCCCACCGCGAAGGAATAATCTCCTGCACTGAATATTTCCGTTTCAGTCCCCGCAGGATCATACCCTTGCATCTGCCCGTAGTTTGTTCCTGAAAAAACAAGACTCATCATTCCAACCTCAGGCAAATCTACCAATCCCGCCAAACTAAACTGCATGGCTCCGGCAAAATGAGGCAAAAAACTTAAAGCAATTTGCTGATCCAGTGTATCAAAGACCAATGCCGGATTATTGATCCCCATAAAGTCTGTAGTAATATTATACCCTCCCAGCGCAGTTATGCCTGCCCGGTCGGGTAAATCCAAAGCGCCAAATGAAGGGCGCTGCCCGTAACTACAGGTAAAAAATGTAATCAAGCAACCTGTGCAAACCAGGCGAACAAATTTTATATTATACCTCTTCAAATTTTTCTTTCTCAAGAAACGAAAAATTCATCGGATATGCTACTTTCTCCCCTAAAAGGGACAATTCAACAACCTCTTTTACCGTATCAACATAGTGAAATGTCAGGTCAGACAAATACTGTTCTTCGATTTCTTTCACATCACGTTTATTCCGGCTGGAAAGGATGATCTCTCTTATTCCTGCGCGTCTGGCCGCCAAAAGTTTTTCCTTTATTCCGCCAACAGGCAACACTTTACCCCGGAGGGTTATCTCGCCGGTCATAGCCAGTTTATCTTTAATTCTTCGTTGCGTAAAGATGCTCGCCAGCGAAATAAACATTGTAATTCCGGCGGAAGGGCCATCTTTGGGCACAGCTCCTGCGGGCACATGAACATGAAGATCGTACTGACTAAACAACCTGTAGTCTATTTTAAGCACATCGGCCATGGATTTGAGGCATGACAAGGCCGTCACGGCAGATTCCTTCATCACATCGCCCAACTGTCCGGAGAGTGTAAGTTTTCCTCTTCCCCGGCTCAGGCTCGACTCCACAAATAAGATGTCTCCGCCTACCCGTGTCCAGGCCAGACCGGTAACCACCCCGGCTATTTCATTGCCCTGATATGTTTCTCTTTCAAATCGTTCTCCACCCAGGATCCTGACCACATCATCAACATTGATTGATTTTTTGAACGCTTCATCCATGGCAACGGACTTCGCCACATTGCGAACCACGCGTCCTATTTCACGTTCCAGATTTCTCACTCCGGATTCCCGGGTATAACCGTCAATCACCTTCTTTATCCCTGCTTCACTAAGTTTTATCTGGCTGGATGTCAATCCATGTTCTGTCCTTTGTTTAGGCACCAGGTGCTTTTTAGCAATTTCGACTTTCTCCTCCAGGGTATATCCATTGATCTCAATGATTTCCATTCTGTCGCGCAATGCGGGGTGAATCGTATCGAGAGAATTGGCGGTAGCCACAAACAACACTTTTGAAAGGTCATATTCCACGTCCAGATAATTATCCAGGAAGGCATAGTTTTGCTCAGGATCCAGCACCTCCAGTAGCGCAGAAGCCGGATCACCCCGGAAATCAGAAGAGACCTTGTCAATTTCATCCAGGATAAATACCGGGTTGGAGCTTTTAGCCTTTTTCAGGTTCTGAATAATCTTTCCGGGCAAAGCGCCAACATACGTTTTTCGATGCCCCCTTATTTCGGCCTCATCGTGCAGGCCACCTAATGACATCCTGACATACTTTCTTTTCAGCGCCCGGGCAATTGATTTCCCCAGCGAAGTTTTACCTACACCGGGAGGGCCGTATAAACATAAGATAGGTCCTTTCAAATCATTCTTTAATTTGAGCACGGCCAGATACTCCAATATCCGGTCTTTCACATTACCCAAACCGTAATGATCCTTATCCAATACTTTTTTGGCCCTATTCAGGTCAAAATTATCCTTGGTAAACTCATTCCAGGGCAGTTCCAGCATGGTCTCCACATAGTTCATTGCTACCGGAAATTCTGCAGCTGCCGGATTCATCCGCTTTATTTTATCAAGCTCTTTCAGGAAATGGTCATTTACTTCTTTCGACCATTTTTTCGATGTAGATTTTATTCTCAGCTCTTCCAGTTCCTTATCTGGGCCATCGTATCCCAGCTCATCCTGCAATACCTTGATTTGTTGTCGTAAAAAATAATCCCGTTGTTGCTGGTCGATATCCGAATGGGCCTTCTTTTGGATTTCAAACTTCAGTTCGAGCATCTGAATTTCCTTCATCATGAGCTCAAGTAACCTTGTAGCACGCGCAAATCCATTGTTAATCTCAAGTAATCGCTGTTTCTCAGGC
This sequence comes from Cyclobacteriaceae bacterium, assembly GCA_029882675.1. Classification (GTDB taxonomy): domain Bacteria; phylum Bacteroidota; class Bacteroidia; order Cytophagales; family Cyclobacteriaceae; genus JAOUKJ01. Next base: position 6,823 of record JAOUKJ010000132.1, on the reverse strand, counting down.
ACTTCTGCATTGAGATTGGAACATAAAAAATGAGTGAGAAAACCCGGACTCTGAATATTATCAATAGCCATCTGGGCCTCTTGCGGCACATCGGGATTTAAGCGTAATATCTTGGATCCCGCCTCCTTCAAGGATTGGAATATGGCCTTATTTTCTTTTTTCCGGGCATTTGAAAAGTTCTCAGAAAGCACCTTAATATTGGCAATAATATAAGGATCCTCGACCTCAATTTCCTGCAACTCAAAACGCTTCTTTCCCTGAATAATAATGGTCGTGTTTCCATCGGGAAGAACCAGCATTTTTACAATCTTGGCAATGGTTCCGATCTTAAATAAATCCTGAGCCTGAGGATCTTCTTCCTCATTGTTTTTTTGTGAGATAACCCCGATGAGCCTGTCTCCCCGATATGCCTTTTTCACCAATCGAATGGATTTCTCCCGCCCTACAGTGATCGGGATAATCACCCCTGGGAATAATACCGTATTCTTTAATGGCAGTATGGAAATTTTATTGGGATAGTCCTCTACCTTGTCATTTTCCTCTTCGGGATTGATAAGTTCGATAAATTCATCCTGTTCTTCTGATAAATCAGATAGAATTAATTCTTTAATCATAAGCGCTATTGTCTAATGACAATCTGACATGTAATTGAAAATTTTCTAACATCTACAGGATGTTCAATCCCTATGCCAAAATAATTGACTTCCTTCAATCTGCTTTATTTTTACTAAAATTACGCCTTAAACTGACGTATTGACGGTATTAATACGATGGTTTTAATAATATTGCTTAACTTGTACTTTAAATTAGCCAGTATCTGTCATTAAATGATGTTCAAACAATATGTTGCATATTATGTTTTGATATTTTTCCTGTCCGTTGCCATCACGAGTCACGCACAGGAAAAAGCCGACAAAAAGTCGCTGAAGATTGTATTACAAGACACCATATCTACTTATTCACAGTCCGACCTATTCAGTTTTCCAAACGTAAACAACACCTACTATTTTCGGGATGAAAGAAAGGCTAAAAAAATCAGTCAACTCAACAAATCAAAACAATGGGAAGAATTATATCAGGAGTTGAGGCCTTATGTTGCTCAATTTGGCATTGTTAATTTCTATAAAGAGACATACTGGTTATGGCGGCTTGCCAAGCTGACAGAAGTATATGGGAATTATGACGAGGCACGACTTCTATACAAACTGGTATTAAAGCATCATCGGTCTGATATTGATATCCGCTCCGTTGAGTTATATTATGATTCACTAACCAAAAATGATCAGGATTATTATGTGCCGCTTGAGTACTACTACGAATTAGTGGATTACCGCAAGGAAGTAGATACTTTGCGCCCCCCAAGGAGTGTGTTGCTAAACATGGGCCAGTCTGTTAACTCCAAATGGTCTGACTACGGGCCAACACTCAACAATGATGACGATCTGATGATTTTCACTTCCCAACGGAACAATCATTATAGTAGCATAGGTGACAGGCATGATGAGGATTTATTTTACAGTAAAAGAGAAAATGAAACCTGGAATGATGCTGTAGAGTTTTCAGGCATTAATTCTTCATATAATGAAGGATCAGCCTGCCTGAGTAAAGATAAAAAAACCCTGTTTTTTGCCCGCTGTAATTCCCCTGATTCCTATGGGGATTGCGACATATACACCTCCACACTACAGCCCGACAGCACCTGGTCTAAAGTGAAAAATCTGGGCACAATGGTCAACAGCAAAGCCTGGGATTCCCATCCTTCTCTGAGTCATACGGAAGACACCCTCTATTTTGCCTCCGACAGGCTTGGCGGTTTTGGCCTGTCAGATATTTATTTTACAGTAAAGGACAATCGGGGAAACTGGCAAAAGGCCCAAAATGCCGGGCCCATCATCAACACGAGAAATAGTGAAGTCAGTCCGTTTTTCCATCATGCCTTTGATGTATTATATTTCAGTTCTAATGGCCAAAATTTAAATTTTGGTGAATTCGACATCTATAAATGTTATCGCACTGATGGCAACTGGCTTGAGCCAAAAAACATAGGTCCTTTGGTGAACGGGCCCGGAAGCGAGTTTTATTTCACGATTGACTCCCGTTCAGCTGATTTATTTTACGCACGGTCAGTCGAAAATAACATCACTAACATGGATTTGTATTCTTTCCCCGTCCCCATGGCTGCCCAGCCCCTCGCCCGAACCAAGGTCACTGGCACACTGACCAACGAAGAAAATGGCAAACCTTTTAAAGGCATCGTTTCGATCATTGATCTGGATAACGGGATTGAAATAGCACCCAAATTTCTCAGGCCGGACGGTAGTTTTGAATTTGACCTGATCAACCACAACAACTATCTGCTTATTATTCAAGGTGATGAGTTCTTTCGCATTGAAGAGTTATTTTACCTGGATGGCGATCTGAATTTACACAAGACGACTCCACCCATTTCTCATCGCATCGAGTTTACATCCATAGAATTTGATAACGGGCGGTCAGAACTAAAAAAAGAAATGTATGGCGACCTGGACAAGATTGCTGACTTTCTCCTGGACAATCCATCTTTTGGGCTTAACATCTCCGGACATACCGACTCTGACGGGCGGGAGACCTTTAACCTAAAGCTCAGTCAGGATCGGGCCGATGCCATCAAAGAATACCTTGTGTATTTTGGTGGAGTACCTGAAAAAAAGATCAATGCAAAAGGCTACGGAAGTTCAAAACCCCTTGTTTCTGAAAACTCTGATGAGGACAAAACACTCAACCGCCGGGTAGAATTTGAGCTCATACGTGATGGAGAAACCCGGCTGGTAAAAAATCCGTAATACTCTTTTATACTTATAAATTTAAATATTTTAAACCGACAAAACAGCTTGATGGCTGTTTGAATGTACTTTCTTTATTTTTTATTAAATGTGTGCGGTTTAATAAAAATCATTACCTTTGCCGTGTTCAATTCCCATCATAAACGGGAAATGACTTATCACGAAAGGTGGAGGGACTAGGCCCTGCGAAACCTTGGCAACCAACTCAGGTCCTACTGTGGAAAGGTGCCAATTCCTACTTCGGCAAAACCGAAGGGAGATAAGTTGAGACTATCGAAAAATAGATTATCAACATCTCAGGTTCGCATGTGGTATATACCTTTACCGGTAAAGAAAGATGTGTATGAAAAGATTTGAAACCAATGCAATCCGTACGCAGGTAGAACGTTCCCAGCACCGGGAGCACGCTGTACCCCTCTACCTGACCTCCAGCTACGTTTTTAACGATGCCGAGCAGGCCAGGGCATTATTTGCCGAAGAAGAGGAAGGGAATATATATTCGCGGTTTACCAATCCCAACGCGGCGGAATTTGAAGAGAAAGTAAGTTTGATGGAAGGCGCTGAAAGTGCTTTTTCCACGGCCACAGGTATGGCCGCTGTTTTTGCTTCCCTGGCACCTTTCCTTAAAACCGGCGACCATGTAGTTTCATCCTCCTCGGTATTTGGCAATACACATAAAGTCATGACCGAGGTGCTTCCACAATGGGGCATCACATGCACTTATGCTGACATCCGCGATTATAGCTCCTGGGAAAAGGCCATCACTAAAAACACACGTATCCTCTTTATAGAGACACCGTCCAATCCGGCGCTTGACATTATTGACCTGAAGCAGCTGGCCGATCTGGCCCATGCACATCAGGCCCTGCTTGTCGTTGACAACTGTTTTGCCACGCCTTACCTTCAGCAGCCCATTTCGCTGGGAGCAGATATGACCCTGCATTCAGGCACCAAATATTTCGATGGCCAGGGCCGTGTAATGGGTGGGGTCATTGCCGGCAAAAAGAAAGACATCAAAACCATTAAAAACTTTATTAAAAGAACAGGCGCCTCCATATCTCCTTTTAATGCCTGGGTGCTGAGTAAAAGCCTGGAGACCCTTGCCGTACGTATGGACAGGCACTGTAGTAATGCCCTTCGACTGGCCGAATACCTACAGGATCACCAGGCCATAGAGTCCGTGACATACCCTTTCCTCCCCTCCTATCCGAAATATGACCTGGCCAAAAAGCAAATGAAACAAGGTGGCGGGTTAGTTTGTTTTGAAATAACCGGAGGGGTAGAACGAGGCCGAAAATTTCTCGATGCCCTGCAAATGATCTCCCTGACTGCCAACCTGGGCGACACGCGGTCGATAGCCACCCACCCCGCTTCAACAACACACTCCAAACTCACAGCACAGGAAAGAGCAAAAGTATATATCCCGGATGGAATGATCAGAATTTCTGCCGGACTCGAACACATTGAAGATATTATTGAAGACATAGAACAGGCCCTTAGCCGATCAAAATAACATGGATCCAAAAGAACTGAAATATTACCGGCCCGAAAGGCCATTTAATCTGGAGCGAGGAGGAGTGATTCATGGATTGAGGATTGCCTACCAGACCTTTGGAAAACTCAACAAGGCGAAAGACAATGTGGTATGGGTATGTCATGCCCTCACGGCCAACAGTAATGTACCCGATTGGTGGGGAGGTGTGGCAGGGCCCAAAGGTTTTTTCAACACAGAAGAACACTTTATCATTTGTGCAAATATTATCGGTAGTTGCTATGGATCAACACATCCACTGGACATTGATCCGGGCACCGGCGAGCCCTTTTATTACGACTATCCCTTCGTGACCCTACGCGATATTGTACAGGCCCATATCGACCTGAAAAACCACCTGGGTATTGACAAAATACACTGTTGCATTGGTGGATCGTGCGGGGCCAGCCAGGTATTGGAATTTGCCCTGATGGCTCCTGGAAAAATAGAAAATATGATGATTATAGCCGGTAGTGCCCGGGAGACCCCCTGGAGCATCGCCATTCATGCCTCCCAACGCATGGCCATTGAATCGGACTGTACCTGGGGCAAAAAAGATGACAAAGCCGGCATAAAAGGCATGAAGACCGCCCGGGGAATAGGCCTTCTCACCTACCGCACACAACATGCTTATGCCGATTCCCAATCAGACAGTTCAGAGGTGGTGGACAACTATAAGGCCGACTCCTATATACGCTATCAGGGAGAAAAACTCGCGCGAAGATTCAATGCCTTTTCCTATTATTACTTATCTAAAACACTGGATACGCACCACATCGGGCGGGATCGCGGGAGCATGGAAGAAGTGCTGGGCACAATCACCACCAGGGCACTTATCCTGGGTATAGACTCCGACATCCTCATCCCCATCGATGAACAAAAGTTTATGGCCGACCATATTCCCAACGCACAATTTGGCATCATTGAGTCCCGGTATGGACACGATGGATTCCTTATCGAACAACAAAAAATAAGACAATATCTACAGGACTTCTTTAACGAATAATTATGGCATTTAATAAATATCCGAAAATAACGACCACTTATATTGAAGACGAACTCTATGAGTCGGTTAACGGGAATGGCAACAAGACCCTGATTGATATGCGTGGGCCGGAGCAAAAGCAATCGCTGGCTCCTATGGAAGTCCTTTTAGGTGCTGTGGCATCCTGTTCAGCTGTGGATTTGGTAGAGATTTTAAAAAAAAGGAAGAAGACATTCTCCTCATTAACCGTGACCACAGAAGGCGAACGGCGTGATGATCACCCCCGGGCCTTTACCAAAATAAAACTACAGTTTTCACTCATTTCAGATAATATTACCCATGAGGAGTTGTATAAAAACGCCAAACTGGTGGTTGACAAATACTGCTCGGTAGCTACTACGGTGAGTGGCGTTGCGGAACTGGAAGTGGAAGTGGAGGTTGTTGGGGGGGAGTAGGCCACCAACAACCTTTTTGGCTAATCGCTTTCTATAATTTTTTCACCTTACCACTCCCCGATGAGTGAGAATTGATATGCTTTGGATTGCCTTTATAGTAAATCGTACCACTTCCTGAAATGGAAGCATCGATTGCTTCATTGACTGTGACAGAACAACTTCCCGATCCACTGATATGTGCATCGACCACATTGACAGTCATTTCTTCAGCATCTATTTCTCCAGATCCACTGATCCTCAAGTCCATTTCCTGCGCTGAGCCAGCCAGCTCAATATCACCTGATCCTGATATTCGAATTTCCAGTTCTTCCACTTCAACATCCATCTCCAAATCACCAGACCCTGAAATACCCAGATCTATATCTTTACCGCGGATAATCCCCTCTCCATATACCTCTCCGGAACCACTGATCTGCAAGGCTTCCAATTCCGTGACCGTCACATAAACTTTTATGTGGCCCATGTTAAAACTCTTCCACCCTTCCGTTTTTATTATCAGCCTGTCGCCATTGACTTCAGTAATCAGGCGCTCAAGGTCATCCTCATCGCCCTCCACTTCAACGGATTGCGTACTTCCCTGTTTTATGTGTAGTTCGCCGGAGGTTGAAAATGAAATTTCATCAAAAGGGGCTACATCGCGTTTTTCACGTTGAAAAGCACAAGCCTGCCATCCCAACACTAAAACAGCAAGCGTAATCAATGTATTTAACCTGTTCATGGTCTGTCTTTTTGTAAATAATATGAGTTATATAGGTAAAGACTGAATTGGCCATCCGGAAGTTGCATACACCAGCAAATATTTTAGAATTCATCCGATATGCGCTAACTTGGCAAACTTATGGGAGCTGACCATTATTATACACTTTCAAGTGCCGGAGAGGGCCTTTATAAAGAAAAAGGAAGTAAATTCCTGGCCTTTGCCTGGCATGTCGGCAATCCCGAAGAAATTGAAGAATATTTAAATGTACTGCGAAAAAAATATTACGATGCCCGGCACCATTGTTACGCCTGGGTACTGGGTGAGGGCTAT
>JAOUKJ010000131.1 GCA_029882675.1 Cyclobacteriaceae bacterium | reverse complement strand
CATTTTTAGCGTTTCTCTTCTTGTTGTTTTCATCGTTTTATGTGATTATGTCATTAACTATTTGTCCGTGTACATCAGTAAGCCTGAAATCCCTTCCCTGGAAAGGATAAGTTAATTTTTCATGGTTGAAGCCCAGCAGGTGCATGATGGTAGCCTGCAGGTCATGAACATGGATACGTCCTTCCACACCACTATAGCCTATTTCATCGGTCTTTCCGTAGGATATGCCTGGTTTCACACCTCCTCCGGCCATCCACATGGTGAAGGCGTCTTTCTGGTGGTCACGACCTACAAATTGCATTTCTTTGCCACCCCGGTTTTCGCGCATGGGTGTACGTCCAAACTCTCCACCCCATACCACCAGGGTCTCATCCAAAAGACCTCGTTGTTTCAGATCCTGTAAAAGGGCTGTCATGGGCTTGTCCACTTCCCGGCAGCGGTCTTTAAAGCCATAATCCAGTGCTTCTTCTTTGGAGGCACCGTGGGCGTCCCATCCCCAGTGATATAACTGAATGAAGCGGACATCCCTTTCGGCCAACCTGCGTGCCAGCAGGCAGTTGTTGGCAAAAGAAGATTTGCCCGGTTCAGTACCATAGGCTGTATGTACACTTTCAGGTTCCCTACTGATATCCATGGCCTCGGGCACAGACATTTGCATTTTAAAAGCCATTTCATATTGGGCGATGCGCGTCAGTATTTCCGGGTCTCCTATTTCATTATAGGTCTTTTTATTGATGTTGTTGATGGTCTCTATACTTTTTTGTCTCAACGCTTTATCCATTCCTTTTGGATTGGAGAGGTAGAGCACGGGATCGCCCTCCGACCGGCATTGTACACCCTGATAGATGGTCGGAAGAAAGCCACTGCCCCATACACTCTTGCCGGCACTGGGTGTTTTTCCCCCGGATACCAGCACGATAAAGGAAGGTAGATTCTCATTTTCTGAACCCAGTCCGTAAGTTACCCATGAGCCCATGCTGGGTCGGCCCAGCCGGGCACTACCGGTATGCAGGAGTAACTGCGCAGGAGCATGATTGAACTCATTGGTGTGCAAGGCCTTTAATATGGCCACATCGTCCACCACCTTTGTGAAATGAGGCAACCGGTCTGATACCCATGCGCCGGACTGGCCATGTTGGGCAAACTTATACTGTGGGCCGAGCATCTTGGGTACGCCCTGGATAAATGCAAAACGCTTTCCCTCCAATAATTCCTCCGGGCAATCCTTGCCATCATATTTTTCAAGAAGGGGCTTGTAATCAAAGAGTTCCAGTTGTGAAGGAGATCCGGCCATGTGGAGGTAAATGACCCGTTTGGCCCTGGGGATATAATGCGCCGGCTGGGCCTTTAATGGGTTGGAGGCCATCATTTTTTCTGAGGCGGTGTTGCAACCCATCAGGGAAGAAAAGGCGAGTGCGCCTATGCCACCAGTCATTTGTTTTATGAAATGTCGGCGGGTGTTGAACGCTGCCTGCCGGAATATGGATTCGTTGTATATATTCATCTTTTATTTGGTGATAAAAGCATCGAGATTCATTATTGCATTGGCCACCAGAACCAGCGGTGGTATATTTTCCCGCAAATCGGCTTTTTCACTGATTAGTTGATTTTCAGGGATGGCCTCTCCTGATGCCTCGTGGTATAAGCCGGAAAGGGCATGGAGAATTTCCGCTGTGGGTTGTTTAAAAAGCGCCATTTCATAACCGGCACTAATTTGGTCTGTCGGCTCCTCTCCGGCAAGTTTCATTTTTTCAGCCAGGGCTTCTGCAGCCTCAAAATAAACGGGATCATTGAGGGTCACAAGCGCCTGAAGGGGTGTGTTGGTCGCAATGCGCCGGTTAACACAAAACTCCCGGCTTGGGCTGTCGAAGGTGATCATGCTGGGGTAGGGGCTGGTGCGACGTATATAAGTGTATAATGCGCGGCGATATTGGTCATCACCTTTGCTGGTTTGCCACGAGCTGCCATTATAAACGGCTTGCCAGATGCCCTCCGGTTGCACAGGCATGACACTGGGGCCGTACATCTTTGAGCTCAATAAGCCTGATATGGCAAGGGCCTGATCACGTACTTGTTCAGCTGTGAGGCGCAGACGGGGAGACCGGGAAATGAGCTTGTTGTACGGATCGACCTGTAGCAGGTTGGCATCCACAAGCTCCGACTGCCGGTATGCCCCTGACATGACTATTTTCTTTAATAAAGATTTGATGCTCCATTGGGCTTCTTCTCTGAAATATACTGCCAGCCAGTCTAATAATTCCGGGTGGGAGGGGGCCATGCCCTGCGAACCGAAATCTTCTTGTGTCTCCACAATACCTTTGCCAAAGAGGGCGCCCCAAAAACGATTTGCAGTAACCCGGCTGGTGAACGGATTTTGCGCTCCGATCATCCATCGGGCCATAGCCAGTCGGTCTGTTACGGGTTTTGAAGAAGTCAAAGACCCGGGGATGTTCGGACTGACTTCTTTTCCCGGAGCGAGCCAGTTCCCCCGGTCATAAAGGTAGGTCGTGCGCCGTTCCTCCGCGGTCAGTTCTTCCATGACAGGTAGTGTAGTGGGTTTTATCTTTTCAAGGGAGTCTTTTAGGGATGCCCACTGATCAGGAGAGTTGGCAGAAGTGCCGGTTTGTTTAATCTGCTGCTGTAATACAGCCCTTGTTCTTTCCTGCTCCACCGTATAAACAGGTATCGTTGGACTTTCATCCGGTTTGTCAGCATCACGGGTATTGTTGAGAAAGGCCATAAATTCGTAGTAGTCTTCATGGTCGAAGGGATCATAGGGGTGGCTGTGGCATTGCACACAGGAGAAACTCATGCCCATCCAGACATCCCAGGTCGTGTTTACCCGGTCTATGACGGAGGCTACCCTGAATTCCTCGTCATCAGTCCCCCCTTCATCGTTGTTCATCGTGTTGCGGTGGAACGCCGTGGCAATGAGTTTATTCGTGTCGGCATCGGGAAGCATGTCACCCGCCAGTTGTTGAAGGGTAAACTCATCAAAGGGCAGGTCGTTGTTGAAGGCACCAATGACCCAGTCGCGGAATTTCCATATTTCCCGATGACGGTCAGCCTCATAGCCTTTGCTGTCGGCATACCGGGCCAGATCAAGCCACATGGATGCCCAGTGTTCACCATATGCCGGCGAGGCCAGGTACTCATCAACAACCTGCTCATAGGCTTCCGGGGACTTGTTGTTTAAAAATGATTCGACATCTTCCAAAGTAGGGGGGAGACCCCGAAGGTCGAAAGATAACCGCCGGATCAACTTTGTCTTTTCTTGTTCAACTTGTAGGGATAGGCCCTTTTCTTTTAGTCTTTCGCTGATAAAATGGTCTATTTCATTACGGACATTCGATCCTTCCATTTCAGGAACTTCCGGTTTTTGAGGGGGGATGAACGACCAGTGTTCCTCCCATTCGGCGCCGTTGTCGATCCAGTTTTTTATCAGTTGGATTTCTGCTGAAGAAAGGGGTTCGCCTTCCTGGGGCATACGAATTTCCGGATCAGGGTCTGTAAGTAAATGGATCAGTAAACTGCTGTCTGCAAGGCCAGGGATAATGGCCACTTCGCCCGATTCCATAATGCCCAGTGCCTCTTCCCGGGTGAGGATACTAAATCCCCCCAGTTTTTTCACACCGCCATGACAGGACATGCATTTGGAAGCGAGGATGGGGCGGATGTTCTCATTAAAACTGACTTTCTTTTTGCTGTGGTCAGATCCACAGGCAAAGAGAAATAACAAGGCCAATGACAGTATAATTGTACGCATACATGTAAAGCTAAGCTTACAAATTTAGATAAATTTAGGTAAAAAGAAAGATGAATGTAAACTGTGTACAAATCCTGCTATTATTCCATAGCAGAGAAAGAAAGATTAGCTGCCTTGTTCATCAACCGACATCGGTTCCTTTCTCTTGCTTCTGGAAATTACTTCTGGAAGATAAATTGAAATACCTTATTCAAATTGATAAGATCCAGCGTCGGGAAATCGCGGGAACCGCCCAAATCGGCAAGCGGTGAATGAGAAAGGAAAGAGGCCAGTGCAAAGGCAATAAACAGAGCCACCAGAACACCGGCAAAGAGTACGATATTTTGTTTTTTCAATAACGCTTTCATAGCAGCTATTTTATGACAATATTCGTGCCATCGGTCAAAACCGGTCAATTTTACAGTTGTGCTAAAAAAAAGTGAACGCTTTTAATACGGTCACTGACCGATATCGGACAATGTGTGTGGGTTATAATGGTGGCTTTAATGACAGACGATGATGAAAGTACCCTTTTTCAATACGGACTATCCCCATCAATTACTTAAAGATGAGATCCATGGTGCCTTTCAGCGGGTAATGGATCGGGGGGTGTTTATCAATGGACCGGAGGTAGGGCTTTTTGAGCAACAGTTTGGAGCATATCATGGACAGCAGGTATCTGCGGTATGCTGTGGCAATGGTACCCAGGCCCTGGAACTTATCCTACGGGCCTTTGCAATAGGTCCGGGTGATGAAGTCATTCTTCCGGCCCTGACCTGTTTTGCTTCAGCCGAGCCGGTAGTTGCAGTAGGTGCCCGACCTGTATTTGCAGACATTCTCTCCGGAGAAAAGACCATTGATCCTGAAGCCGTAAAGCAAAAAATAACCAAAGCAACGAAAGCCATTATCGTTGTTCATTTATATGGTTTGCCTGCGCGGATGGATGAATTAAAAGAAATAGCCCAGGTAAATCATCTCTTCCTGATTGAAGATTGTGCCCAGGGGCACGGGGCAACCTTTCGGGGCAAGCCCGTGGGAACCTTTGGGCATGCGGCAGCTTATTCATTCTACCCCACAAAAAACCTGGGCAGTTTAGGTGATGGAGGAGCAGTACTGACCACCGATGAGCAAATCGCGAATAAAGTCCGGATTATCCGGGACCATGGACAAACGGCCAAAGACCTGCATGTCCTTTCAGGGATGAACAGCCGAATGGATGAGCTGCAAGCGGCAGTCCTTTCCGTGAAACTCTCCAAACTGGATGTGTTGAATGAAATGAGGAAGACAGTAGCAGGGTTTTATCGGAATCGCCTTTGTGCACATGCGGAGAAACCACCAAATGAATCAGGTCACGTCTTTCACCAGTACGTAGTGGAAGTCGGGGATCGGGAAAAACTCATGGAGTACCTGACTTCAAACGGTATTCATGCCGCCATCCATTACCCTTACCTGGTACCCCATACTCCTGCTTTTTCCATCAATGAACGTTTTCCTGTGGCAGAAAGGGCCATTAAGCGCATCCTGTCGCTTCCCGTATTTCCGGGTATTTCTAAAGACATGAGAAGCCATGTCGCTGAAAAAATCAATGCTTTTTACGCAATAGGGGAAGATAACGACTGATTAGCTCACTGACTTCAGGAGAAGGTTTCAGTATCAGAATGCCGAGGCCAAAAAGTGTTACTGCCAGGCCTGAACGTACAATGATATTAAATAATTCATTGCCCAGATTGGGAACCATCAGGGAAAAGAACAGACTGATAGCGCCGATAAATAATACGATCAGGGTATGGATAGAAAAAGGTTGGATGCCAAACTTCACATACAGAAAAATATATTTAGACAGATTGTAAAGGATTAGTCCCAGTGAGCTGCCCAGGGCTGCACCATTGATGCCATAAGGGGGAATAAGAATCAGGTTTAAATAGATGGTCACCGCTGCAAGTAAAGCCAACAACACCATGTTGAATCTGTAGTATTTGGATAATACAACGATTTCGCTGTTGATCCCTGCTGCCATGTCGATGATTTTCCCGGCCCCAATAATAATAATCACGTATTTTCCAGCTTCAAAAATGTCACCTTTTGGCATAATGGCAAAAATGCTGTCGATATTAATTATGATGCCAATGTAGAGTATACTACCTGCAATTAGCTGGTTTATTGAACTTTGTTTGTACAGTTTTGCTACCGTTGTGATGTCATGACTGGCAAAGGCCCTGGAAACCAGGGGGAAAATAATATGGTGAATAGCTCTTTTGGGATATTCGATGATCACAGCAATGTAAAAAACGGTGGTGTAGACAGCATTGAGTTCCAGGCCTAACATACCACTGATCATCAGGCTATCAATTTTACCAATGACGAGGATACCACTTGTTCCCAGCAGGGAAAACAGGGCAAAGGCCAGTATTTTTTTTAGTATACCGGCAGTGAGAAAGCTAAAATCAAACCCAAAGCGCAAGACCTTTTGTTGCATTAGGTAGGTGATGAGGAAGAGGGCCATCAGTCCATAAGAACTTGTGATAAATACAAAAAATCCATAAAATCCAATGATGCCCATAAAGTACAGAACGACAGCCATAGCTACCACCAACCTGAAAACCACATCGCGTAAAAGATTGGGTACAACACTCTTTAGCAGCGAGTTGGAATAGGCCGTCAACAGGTTGAAGATCAGCAGGAGGAAGGTGATGACCAGAAAGAAGGGGATGTAGGAAATTACGGCAGCTGCACGATCGTCAAAATAATCGATGATCGAGGGTTGAAAGATACTAAATAATACAAAAAAGACAATATAACCAGCGATACCGAGCAGCATGACCAGCGTGAGAAAACTGCTTTTTACGCTGTCATTATCTTTCAATTGTGGATAAAAGCGAATGAGGCTTTGTGTCATACCGAACTGGGCGATGGGGACAAACAGGGCAGCCATATCCTGAACAGTTCGCGTGATGCCAATCTCCGTTTCCGAAAGATAGGCCGGAAACAGGTAGAGGATGTTGAGGTAACCCAATGCTGCGCCCAGGTACAAAAATACCGAAGAAATGATGCTTTGACGTGCTACTATACCCATTTAACAGCCCGTTGAAAGTGATTCATAAACAGATAACAGCCGGGATTTCATCTTTTCAATATTATATTCATTGATCAGGGCGTGGTACCCATTTTCTCCCAGTTTCCTGCACGTTTCCGTATCCTTGATCAGCCCGGTTAAAACTTCAAAAAACGCTTCTTCCGTATGATAAGTGACCCCACATTGTACCTTGTCAATCAGGTCTTTTTGCGGTTTGCAGTCTGAGGCCACAATGGGGAGTTTGCCATACATATACTGGAATATTTTATTGGCGATTCCTGACTCATGTTGCGGATTTTTAAGAAATGGTGCCAGGGCAATATGGCTTTGTGCAAATAAGGCAGGCAGTGACGAGATGTCTATCCAGGGGATATACCTGATGTGTTTTTGAACGGTAACGTCATTTGTCATTTTGTCAAACATTTCCCGATCGGCCTTGTCTACCGGCCCAACGAGTAGCAGGGTGGCCTGATGGCCTTTACTGATCATCGCTTTGAATACCCTGAGCAAGACAAATATACCTCTTCTTTCTGCAATAGCCCCGAAATAAAGTAATACAGGAGCGGGCAGGTCGATTTTCATACCCTCTTTATCTGTATAACTGTTGAATTTTTTGATATCGGGCACATTGGGGTATACGATGAAATTTCCGGCCTGTAGTTGAGGGTATTGTGCCAGCAGGTCTGCCTTAAAATCCTCGCTAAGGGTTATGATTTTGTCGGCATATCCCAGGTATTTTTTCTCTTTATGCTTCCATTGTGACGGGGCAGCTATAAATCCCCGCAGTCCCCCCTTGGTCCAGTTGTACAGTTTTACAGCCGTGGGGTAGTTCTCATGCAGGTCAAGCACAAAGGGTATTCTTTTTTTTAAGGTTTTCACCCCCTGATAAGCAGCCCGGGACATGTAGAGGTCGTGAACATGCAGGGCCTCGATATCGTTTTTTTTCACAAAATGCCTTATTCGACGCGTCCACATCCACTCGTATATAGGCAACCTGTTGAGGACAAAGAATAATATGTTTTTCACAGACTGCTTCAGGTATATCCTTTCGATATGTATGCCCTCAATGGCTTGATGTTTGTCTTTAGGGCCAAAACCGAAACACAGTACAAAAAGCTGATGTCCGGCCTCCCGGAGTACCTGTAACTCCTGTACCACCCGGATATCATGGTTGAGTTCGTTATCTATTATGACCCCGATTCTCATTTGGAGGGCGATATTATTATCAGGTTACCAGCAATTAGGCCGGAAGGAATATTCCCTGCATGCTCAACATCATGCCATGAGATGAAATGAGCTGTCAAAGCAACTTCAACTATTGATATTGAACAGTTGAAAGGGCAACGCCTTTTAATTTGACGAAGTAGAACTGATACATTGGAATTACGAATCTCCATACCTATTTATCTAAAAACGAAATGAGGGTAGTCCACTATATTGTTCTTTCGCAATATACGATATAATAACGGGGTGTAAACTGCCGGAGTATGGGCCTGAATCCTAATTTATTGACCGGTGAGGTCCATTTTTCCGATTTGATGATTTTCCAACCTGCTTTTTCCAGCAACCAGTCAAACTGCCGGGGTTCAAACTCATGGTAATGCCTGTCCCACTCTACTTTTTCGTTCCAGTAGGCTTTCGCAAACCAGAGGCTTAGTGGGACGGAGGCTACGAGTTTTTTGGCTTTTATGGTGCGTAACACATTAAAAGGGGCCAGCAGGTGTTCGAAGATCTCGAAGGCTGTGACCAATTCGGCATCACTTTCAGCAACAAACTGATAATCGGTGTCCAGATCTTCACCGGCCGTGTTGGTCACCTCATACCCTTTGGCTTCCATGAGCTCCGAAAAGGGATTCCTGGTTCCCAGATCCAGGATTTTGCCCGGAGGAGGTACATGATCATTAAGAAATTTCAGGGTCTTATCGTACCGCTTTTTGTGGTTTGGATTTATTGCTTCTTCCATATATCGTTGAGGGTATTCTTTCCGCCATAAGTAATCAGGCTGCAATATATGATTTTCAATTGTTCAATTTTCAATTATTCAGTTTTCAATTATTCAATTTTTAGTGTCTAACACGTCCTCCATCACTTTTTGTCAAAGGGTATTTTGAGACACTTGAAAAGAATAGAGCATCATTCTTCATAAGGCCATTCCACTCCATTGCCTATGCTGTTTTCCTTTGTTGAGATTTTCAAATCCCTGTTACTATGTCCGGAATATTTATTACGATAAGATTTTCTGTATAATTGATATGGGCCTCCAAAGCTGAGATGTGTAATCAGGTTGTCATTGTTATAAGTAAAATCTAAAAGTATTATGTAAAAA